>JAISEQ010000060.1 GCA_031264045.1 Deltaproteobacteria bacterium | reverse complement strand
GCCAGATCCCCGGCGGACTCACCCATGAACTCGCCGCCGTCCTTACTGGCCAGCTCCCCGGCGGATTCACCCATGGACTCGCCGCCGTCCGTCCTGGCCGGCTCCCCGGCGGACTCTCCCATGGACTCGCCTCCGTCATTCCTGGCCAGATCCCAGGATGACTCACCTTTTGACACGCCGCCGTCCTTCCTGGCCAGATCCCCGGCGGACTCACCCATGGACTCGCCGCCGACCTTCCTGGCCCGCTGCCCGGCGGAGTCACCCATGGACTCGCCGCCGTCCATCCTGGCCTGCTCCCCGGCGGACTCACCCATGGACCCGCCGCCGTCCTTCCAGGCCAGATCCCCGGCGGACTCACCCATGTACTCGCCTCAGTCCTTCCTGGCCAGCTTCTCGACGGATTCACCCATGGACTCGCCGCAGTCCTTCCTGGCCGACTCCCCGGTTGACTCTCCTATGGACTCGCCGCCGTCCTTCCTGGCCGGCTCCCCGGCGGACTCACCTCGGACTCGCCGCCGCCCTTCCTGGCCAGCTCACAGGCAGACTCTCCTATGGACTCGCCTCCGTCCTTCCTGGCCAGATTCCCGGCGGACCCACCTTTGGACTCGCCGCCGTCCTTCTTGGCCAGCTCCCAGGCGGACTCACCCATGGACTCGCCGCAGTCCATCCTGGCCAACTTCCCGGCGGACTCACCTTTGGACTCGCCGCCGTCCTTCCTGGCCGACTCCCCGGCGGATTCTCCTATGGACTCGCCGCACTCCTTCCTGGCCAGCTTCTCGACCGATTCACCCATTAACTCGCCGCAGTCCTTCCTGGCGGGCTCCCCGGCAGACTCTCCCATGGACTCGCCGGCGTCCTTCCTGGCCGGCTCCCCGGCAGACTCACCGTTGGACTCATCGTCGTCTTTCCTGGCCAGATCCCCGGCGGATTCACCCATGGACTCGCCGCCGTCCTTTCTGGCCAACTCCCCGGCGGACTCACCTTTGGAGTCTCCGCCGTCCTTCCTGGCCAGATCCCCGGCGAACTCAACCATGGACTCGCCGCCGTCCTTCCTGGCCGGCTCCCCGGCGGACTCACCTTTGGACTCGCCGCCGTCCTTCCAGGCCGGCTCCCCGGCGGACTCACATTGGACTCGCCGCTGTCCTTCCAGGCCAGCTCCCCGGCGGACTCACCTTGGACTCGCCGCAGTCCTTCTTGGCGGGCTCCCCGATGGATGCACCTATGGACTCGCCGCCGTCCTCCCTGACGGACTCCCCGACAGACTCACCCATGGACTCACCGTCGTCCTTCCAGGCGGTCTTCACAGCGGGAACCCCGACGGGCTAACTTAAGTCCTCTCCGACCGGCTACCTGACGTCCGCCCAATCGGCTCGCCCACGTCCTTTCCGACAGGGTCGCCGACGCCATCCCCGACGGACTCCATTATGTCCTCCCCAGCGGAATCCCCGACAGACTCTCCGCCGTCCTTCCAGGCGGACTCCCCTACGGACTCTCCCCCGTCCGTCCTGACGGGCTCCCCTACGGACTCTCTGCCGTCCGTCCTGACGGGCTCCCCTACGGACTCTCCCCCGTCCTTCCTGCCGGGCTCCCCGACGGACCCTCAGCCGTCCTTCCGGACGGGCTCCCCGACGGACTCCTTGCCGTCCTCCCCGACGGACTCTCTGCCGTCCTTCCCGGCGGACTCTCGGACTTCCTCCTCGAGAGGATCCCCAACGAACTCACCTATGCACTCGCCCCCATCCTTCACGGAGGACTCTCTGACGTCCTCCCCGAGAGGCTCGCCTCCGTCCTTGCCGAGAAGCTCGCCTCCGTCCTTACCGGAGTACTCCCGGACGGCATCCCCGGCAGACATCCTGACGTCATTTCTGACGGACTCCCCGACTGACTCGCCTCCCCCATTCCAGGCAGGCACCCCAACACCTTCAACAGCGGACTCGCCTCCACCATCCCCGATAGGCAAGCCAACACTGTCCCCAGCGGACTCGCCTCCACCATCCCCGGCAGGCACGCCCACACCGTCCCCAGCGGACTCGCATCCACCATCCCCGATAGGCACGCCAACACCGTCCCCAGCGGACTCGCCTACCCCATCCCCGGCAGGCACGCCAACGCCAACCCCTGCGGACTCGCCAACGTCCTCCCCGGAGAACTCCCCGGAGGGGGCCTTGATCCACTTGTTGAGGGCGGCGAACAGGGCGTCCAGGTTGATGGGCTTGGTGATGTGGTCGTTCATGCCGGCGGCGAGGCTCAGGTCCCTGTCCCCGCTCATGGCATGCGCCGTCATGGCTACTATGGGGAGGAGCTCGTATCCGGGAAGGGCCCTTATGGCGCGGGTGGCGGTGAGCCCGTCCATCTCGGGCATCTGGATGTCCATGAGGACCAGGGCGTAGTCCCTGGCCTGGACCTTCTCGAAAGCCTCGCGGCCGTTCGCGGCGATGTCCACCTCGAAACCGGCGTTTTTCAGGAGCTTCCTCGCCACCAGCTGGTTCACCTCGTTGTCCTCGGCAAGGAGGATGAGAGAGCCTTTCAGGTGGGCGACTCGGGAGGCGTCCATGGTCTGGCGGCGGCGGGCCTTCTTCGGGGCGCGGGGCTTGTGGGAGAGGCACTCGGTGATGGCCTGGACAAGGGAGCTCGCCACCACGGGCTTGGGTATGACGGTGCGGATGCCGGCCTCGGCGGCCTCGGGGAGTATGTGGTCGCGGTCGTGGGAGGTGGCCATGATGAGGGCGGGTCGCCTGTCCTCGGGCACGTGCTCGCGGATCTGGCGGGCGGTCTCGATGCCGTCCCAGCCGGGCATCTGCCAGTCCAGGATGGCCACGTCCACGGCGGGGGGGGACGCCAGGCCCTTCCTGATGATCTCGAGGGCCCGGGGGCCGTCCTCGGCGGTGTAGACGTTCAGCCCCAGGCTCATGAGCTCGTCCCGGATGACGGTCAGGGCCGGCTCGTAGTCGTCCACGGCAAGGGCGGTCAGGGACTTCAGGTCCTCCTGGAGGGAGGCGTAGCGCTGCTTCTGGTTCAGGACCCCGAACATGGCGGTGAAGTAGAAGGTGGACCCCTGGCCCGGGGCGCCCTCGCACCAGATCTTGCCGCCCATCATCTCGACCAGGCGCCTGGAGATGGCGAGCCCCAGGCCCGTGCCGCCGAACCGGCGGGTGACGGAGGTGTCGGCCTGGTTGAAGGCGGTGAAGAGCTTCCGGATCTGCTCGTCGGAGAGGCCGATGCCGGTGTCCTGGATCCTGAACTTCAGTATCGCCTGGCCCTGGCTCTCCTGGAGGGCGTCAATGGAGAGCGTCACCCTGCCGGTCTCGGTGAACTTCACGGCGTTGCTCATGAGGTTGTTGAGAATCTGGCCCAGGCGCAGGGGGTCCCCCTCCAGGCTGGTGGGGGTGTCGGGACCTACGGAGAGGAGGAGCTCGAGGGACTTCTCGTTGGCCCTCACGAGGACAAGGTTCAGGACCCCGTCTATCACGTCCTCCAGCTGGAACTCGATCTTCTCCATCGAGAGCTTGCCGGCCTCGATCTTCGTGAAGTCCAGGATGTCGTTTATGATGCCCAGGAGGGATTTGGCGGCGGCGGAGGTCTTCTCCAGGTAGTCCCGCTGGACGTCGGAGAGGTCGGTCTGGAGGGTCAGCTGGGTGAGGCCCACGATGGCGTTCATGGGGGTGCGGATCTCGTGGGACATGTTGGCCAGGAACTCGCTCTTGGCCTTGGCGCTGTCCTCGGCTATGTCCTTGGCGAGGGCCAGGTCCCTCGCGTTCTCCCTCAGCTCGGTCACGTCGGTGAACCAGGCCATCACCCCGTCCCGGCCGTAGTAGTCCGAGACGAAGGCGTTCACCAGCACCTCGCGGACGGCACCGTCCATGCGGTAGACCCGCATGGGCCGCCAGTTCAGGGTCTCGCCGGCGTCCAGGTCGCTTAAAGCCCCCTCCAGCTCCTCGCGCACGGCGAAACAGCGGTAGATGCTGTCCCCGTCCCTCATGCCAAGGAAGCTCTCGGCGAAGGGGGTCATGAACGTTATGAAGCCGTCCATGGTGATGGTGAAGCACAGGGGGCAGGAGTCCAGGATCCGCTTGAAGAGCTGGCGCTCCCTTTCCAGGTCCACCTGGGCGGCCTGGAGCTTCCTGGTCCGCTCGTCCACCAGACTCTCGAGGTCGCGGTTCAGGGCCCTGTTCTTGCGGTTTTCGTAGAAGAGGCCCGCCAGAACCCCCAGGAGCAGGACGAGGAAGACCGCGAAGTAGGGGACGGTGTCCCTGAGGAACTTGCGGTTGTAGTCGAACATCCGCGAGTTCCAGCGCTCGTTTATCTGGAGCACCGGCACCAGGGCGGCGGCCTTGCCCACCACGTCCCGGAGGTTCAGCTCCTCGGTCGAGAAGGCGAACCCGTACGGTACCTCGTGCTCGAAGATGAGCCCGGCCTTGAAGCTGGGGTCCTCGCGGTAGTTGGTGAGCGACAGGAGGAGGTTGGTGGAGCCCATCACGTACATGATGTCCCCGCGCTTCAGAGCCTCCAGGGCCTTTTCCAGCGTGCGGTACCAGATGATGTTGCGCGAGTTGGGGAACCACTTGCGAAAGAGCTCGCTCCTCCTGTCGCCGCGCACCAGGCCCACCGTGCCGTAGAAGAGCTGGTCGAACTTGATTTCAGGGCTCTCTATGGTCGTGAGGAGCGCGAATCGGTCCCATGAGTGGGGCCTGGGCGAAAGCACCATGCCCATCTGCTCCCGGTACATGAAGTTGAAGGTGGCGAGCAGGTCGGCCTCGCCCGAGAGCACCATGAGCTCCAGCTCGTCCGGGCCCGCCCCGGGCCCGTTCACTATCTCGAACGACAGCCCCGTCAATCTGGCTATCTCGGCCAGGGAGTCGTGGGCTATGCCCTCGAAGGTCTCGGTCTGGCTGTTGTAGAAGCTCACGGGATAGTTGTCGGTCTCGGCGGCCACCCTTATCTTGGCACCCGTGTCCTTGAACTCCCACAGCCAGGAGTGCTGCCCCCTCGTGAGGGAGGACTCGAACATGTTCCGCTGGTTGTCCAGGCTGCTGTCAGCGTACAGCTGCGACAGGTACTCGTCCCCGCCCGCCCGGATGAACTTCTGGACCACGCTGATGATGGTCGAGAGCTCCCTGTTTCCTGTGGCGAAGGTGAGGGGGAGGTCTATGGGCGGGAAGTAGTCCGCCGACACCACCTCGTCATAGCCGTCGAAGAAGGTGAGCGCGCTCGACTCCTCGAAGAAGGCGTCCATGGTCCCGGACAGAATCCTGTCCGCGGCCTCCTGGTAACTGTGGACGGTCTCGGCCCTGACCGGGAAGGCGGTGGCGTCCAGCACCCTCTCGCGTATGCCCGTGCCGGGAAGGAAACCGAACACGGGGAGCTTCCTCACTGCCATCTCGCTCAGATCGACCGCACCCTTCCTGGTGAACGACTTGACTATCCTCTCGTAGATGGGGTCCGTGGTGAAGAAGGTCTTGCCGTCGTGGCCCTCGGCCTGCACCTCGCTCGCGAAGTCCAGCCACCCCTGCGCGAGGGCCGGGGCTAGCTCGCCTCGCTCGTAGAACGTGTGCTCGAACTGCACGTGCAGCATGTCGGTCAGGAACCCTGAGAACGCGGGCAGGAACCCCGCCATCTTCCCTGACTGGTTCCGGAAGCTCTCGGCGCTCATGAGCGTCCCGAAGCTGAAGACCCTCCCCTGGGCCTGGAAGCCCTCCACCGCGTTAATCTCCACCTGGGTGATGCCGGGGATGCTCCTGAAGTCCCTTATGTACGACAGGACGGTACTGTCGTCCCGCTGATGAAGCCTCCTGGGCTCGCAGGAGACCAGCCCCATGGGCGCCGCCATCACTAGGGAGAGAGCCAGGCAGACGGCCGCGAGGCCGCGGGTGCCGGATCTCCCCTCCCTTGATCCGGCTTTGGCACGGTAACCGGAACGACAGGGCACCCTGCCGGCCCTCCCCGAGTTCTCGCCCGTCCGGGCCATCTCCGGACCCCCGTGACTCTCCTCAACCCCCGCCTTCGGAGGAGTCCCGGCTCTCTCCGGACCCACGGGGCTCTCCCCAACCCTTGCTTTCGGAGGAGTCCCGGCCCTCTCCGGACCCACGGAGCTCACCCCAACCCCTGCCTTCGGAGGAGTCCCGGCCCTCTCCGGACCCCCGGGACTCTCCTCAACCCCTGCCTTCGGAGGAGTCCCGGCCCTCTCCGGAGCCCCGGAGCTCTCCTCGACCCCTGCCTTCAGAGGAGTCCCGGTCCTCTCCGGAGCCCCGGAGCTCTCCTTGACCCCTGCCTTCAGAGGAGTCCCGGCCCTCTCCGGAGCCCCGGAGCTCTCCTCAACCTCGGCTTTCTGAGTAGTCCCGGCCCTATCCGGAGCCCCGGAGCTCTCCTCGACCCCTGCCCTCAGAGGAGTCCCGGCCCTATCCGGAGCCCCGGAGCTCTCCTCGACCCCTGCCTTCAGAGGAGTCCCGGCCCTTTCCGGAGCCCCGGAGCTCTCCGCAACCCCTCCCTTCAGAGGAGTTGCAGCCCTCTCCGGAACCCCGGAACTCTCCTCAACCTCTGCTTTCAGAGGAGTCCCGGCCCTATCCGGAGCCCCGGAGCTCTCCTCAACCTCGGCTTTCAGAGGAGTCCCGGCCCTATCCGGAGCCCCGGAGCTCTCCTCAACCTCGGCTTTCAGAGGAGTCCCGGCCCTCGCCGGAGCCCCGGAGTTCTCCTCAACCTCGGCTTTCAGAGGAGTCCCGGCCCTCTCCGGAGCCATGGAGCTCTCCTCAACCTCGGCTTTCAGAGGAGTCCCGGCCCACTCCGGAGCCATGGGGCTATCCGATGACCAGGTTTCCTGCTCAGAACCCTGTACATCTACCACGGAGGGTGAGCTGGCAGCGGCAAGCCCGGAGCCGATGCCCACGACCCTGCTGATACCACCGGCGAACGCCCGGAAGGCCGACGCGATCCTCCGGAAAAACGGAACTGAAGCGAATGCCACAACCTTTGGGTCAGTTGAGGTTTCCGGCTCTGGACTGTTTGTACAGCACTCGCCATCGACCCGGTCACCATCCCCCTGGAAGAACCTCCCCTCCATAGCGTCAGCAGCTCCGGGCAGTTCTCGACAGAGTCTCATGGCACAGGTTTCCGAGGAGATGTCCGGAACTTGGTCACCTTGGTCATGATCAGCCTGGCCGCAACCCTCTTGGCTCTGGCCATCCCGGTCATGAGCAACCTGGCCGCAACCCCCCTGGCCCTGGGCAACCCGGCCATGACCTGCCCGTGCGCAACTGTCCTGGACCTGGGTATCCCGGCCATGATCTGCCCGGGCGCAACCCTCCTGGCTCTGGGCATCCTGGCCATGACCTGCCCGGACGCAGCCCGCCTGGCCCTGGGCATCCCGGCCATGACCTGCCCGGGCGCAACCCTCCTGAACCTGGGCATCCCGGCCATGACCTGCCCGGGCGCAACCCTCCTGGACCTGGGCATCCTGGCCATGACCAGCCCGGGCGCAGCCTGCCTGGCCCTGGGCACCCCGCGCATGACTTGCCCGGGCGCAACCCTCCTGGACCTGGGCATCACGGCCATGATCTGCCTGGATGCAACCCTCCTGGCCCTGGGCATCCAGTCCATGACCTGCCCGGGCGCAGCCGGCCTGGCCCTGGGCATCCCGGCCATGATCTGCCTGGACGCTGCCATCCCGGCCATGATCTGCCTGGACGCTGCCATGCCGGCCATGATCTGCCTGGACGCTGCCATCCCGGCCTCGGCAGTCCGGACCCCGGCACTCCGCGACATGACTGTCCAGAACATGGCAGTCCGGGAGGCGGCACGCCGGAACATGAGCATCCGGGTCACGACAGGTAGCGACGCGACCCAACATGCCTAAAGTGCCTACGTTGCCTCCCTTAGGAGCCAAGCTGTCGAGCCGGCCCTGAAGGCGACGGTCAAGGCAGCGGACCCCGCCCTCGTCCGGTCCGGGGACTTTCCCCCCGCAAGACGCCGGGAGAGCACAGACATGAGCGTCGGCAATGGTACTCCGGGGGACGGATCCCTCCCGCTGGCCGAGCGGCAAACCGCTGTGTCCCTGGAGGGCCTCCGACAGGCCGCGTCTCTCGGGGGGCCTAGGCACCTTGCTCAGTGTCCAGGGTCAGGGCCAGGACTCTCTCGCCGAAAGTGTCGGTCACGGCACCCTTCACGCGGAGGAGCTCCACCCACCTGATCACGGTTACCGAGAAAACCGCCAGCATCAGGCCCACTATGAGCAAGCCAAGTCCCGCCAGGACCCACTGGCCGGAGGGGATGTAGCCCTGCATGATCTGCATGTACCCCGCCCAGAAGCAAATGACAGCCATGAAAACACCCGGTACGGCCGTGGTCCAGGCGTATCGGGCCCTGCCCATGCGTATGAGCATGCTCGTGGCTATCATGAGGGCGCAGGACGCCAGCAGCTGGTTGGACATGCCGAACAGCGGCCAGATGGTGAAGATGTCCCCCGTCACGACCAGGTACCCCCACAGGCCGGTGAAGACCACGGATGTCAAGACGATGCCGGGCCACCAGCCCCTCTCCATCAGGCGGGGGAAGTAGCGGCCCAGGGCCTCCTGGAGGAAGAAGCGGCCAACGCGCGTACCGGTGTCCACGGCGGTAATGATGAAGACCGCCTCGAACATGATGCAGAAGTGGAACCAGTAGCTGACCAGGCCCGTCATGAAGGGGACAGAGGAGAAGATGGCGCTCATGCCGGCGGCCAGGGTCACCGCCCCACCTGGACGGCCGGCCAGGTTCTCGCGGACGGCGGCGGAAAGGGCCGGCAGATCCACGGTCTCCATGTTCAGCGCCGCGAACTTGTCCGCCGAGGCCGTGATGGCGAAGTAGTCGGCGGGTATCAGGGTAGCGGCGGCGATGAGGGCCATGATTGCCACGAAGCCTTCGGTCAGCATCGCCCCGTAGCCCACGAACAGGATGTGCTCCTCGTTCGCGACAAGCTTCGGGGTGGTGCCGGTGCCTATGATGGCATGGAAGCCGGAGAGAGCCCCGCAGGCAATGGTGATGAAGAGGAAGGGGAAGATGGGTCCGGGGACGTTCGGGCCGCCTCCGTGGATGAACTCCGTCACGGGGGCTATCTGCAGGTCGGGCCGCACTATGAGGAGCGAGATGCCCAGGATGATGACCGTCCCGATCTTCAGGTAGCTGGACAGGTAGTCCCTGGGGCTCAGGAGGAGCCAGATGGGGAGCACCGAGGCAATGCAGGCGTACAGGGGGATGACCCACAGGAGGGTCTCCCTCTTGAGCGTGAACACCGAGGCGAGGACCTTGCTGTCGGCCACCTGCGGTCCCAGCAGGATGGCGGCTATAAGGCAGGCCACCCCTGCGGCCGTCACCTTGTTGACCGCCCCCGGCGTCCAGAACTTGAGGCTCAGCCCCATAAGTATCGCTATGGGGATGGTCGCCGCCACGGTGAATGTCCCCCAGGGGGACTCGCCCATGGCGTTCACGACCGAGATGGACAGCACCGCGAGCGTCAGTATCAGGATGAAGAAGACCGCCAGGAACACGGCCGTGCCCGCGAAGCGGCCTATCTCCGCCTCGGCCACCTTGGCTATCCCCCTCGCCTTGTGCCTCACCGACGCGAAAAGTATCACCATGTCGTGGACGGCGCCGGCCATCACGCAGCCCACGATGATCCACAGCGCCCCGGGCATGTACCCGAACTGGACCGCCAGGACGGGGCCAAGGAGGGGCCCTGCCGCAGAGATGCTCGAGAAGTGAAACCCGAAAAGGACCGCCTTGTCGGTCTTGACGAAGTCCACCCCGTCCTCTCGAAGGCATGCGGGCGTGGCCCTGCCAGGATCCAGGCGCAACACCTTCTTGGCTACCCACAGGCCGTAGAATCGGTACCCTATCGCGAAAGCGCACAGGGCCACGAAGGCCAGGGTGAGGGCGTTCAGCCCGTTTAGCGACTCCATCATTCTTGCACCATGACGTTTTACCGCCCCTTCACGGGCCGTCTCCCGGCTTCGGACCGCCCCCCGGGAAGGCGGGGGCATGCCCGGCAAGGCAGCTCGCCCAGCTAGTGCCGGAAGGCGCACGTGGCACCGCCCGGGTCCCGGGGCACCCTGTCCCGGGGAAGGATTCATGCGGCAAATCGGGTCCCTCCGTTACCCAGTTTATGCGCTTGCCAAACAAAAATAAAGAGGAACGCTACCCTCCCTATCGGACGGCAGGACTTGGCCTCGGAACCGTCCGCCCGGTCGGACGAGCTCCATATTGATACGGGACAGACCGCCCGAGTCTCGGAACTGGGCTCGTCTGCAGCTCTGTCCGGCTAACACGCATGGTCCCGGAGAGACTTTCCGGCCCCCCTTCCCCACTCCGCCCCTCTTTACCCTCGGTCAGCCCCCCTTCCTCTGAATCTCCCTCTCTTCTCTCAGGCTCATAATGATAACAAACAGGCTCACCCCCCCTCCCAGCTTCCACGACGATGTTCAGCCCGGACCCTCCGCATCCCCTCCTCCCGCCCTGCTTTCATAATGCCGACCAGCCTGAACGTGCCCTCTCTGCTTCCTTCCAACCGCTACCCTATAGAACAACCGACCGGGATCCATCCTCTGTCTACTCCATCCTTGCCTTTATGACGACGATCTACCTGGACGCGCCCCTCAACTTCCTCCCAACCCCTACTTCTAAAGACAAACTCCAGGAGCGGCCCGCTTTCTGCTGCCGCCTTGCCTTCATGATGATGACCTGCCGGCAAGCGCCCTCGCTCCTTCCTCTCAACCCCCCACTTTGTCTTAAGATGACCGACCAGAAGCAGGCCTCTGTCTTAGACCAACCTGCTCTCATAATGATGACCTCTCCGGAAGTGCCATCTCCCCTTCCTCCTACACCTTCATGAGGCACGGCGGCACCCCGGTCCATGAAAACCTTGTCATGCAACACGGCTGCATGTCGAGGCGTCCCCGGTGGCGATGCCCCGGAAACTCTTTCATGATAACCCCCTGCTTTTATAACGATGACCGCCATGTGCCTGCCCACATCACCCCTGCCATAATGGTGATAACCTTTCTGAAAGTGCCCTTTATCATCCCCCATAACCCAAGTTTTTTTAAAATTCCAGTGTGAAAAATCTCGCCCTTGACCATTGATCGCCTAAAGAGTGTAGGCGAGGGAAGCGCGAACTGGCTTGGATTTGTTTGAAATGTTGCACATGTCAATAATGAGGACGCATAGCGTTCAGTCTCATGAGTGGGGTGTAGTAGTTATTACTTTTAAATCACGTTTCGGGTTTACCCCAATCACACGCCTCCCATTTTTGACAAAGATGTATTTCAAGTGTTATAAAATAAACCAAGGCGGTTGCGAAAGGTGAGTAGCAGAAAGTCGCAAAGAGGCTTGCGAAGATAATTAAGGATGTCTGTGAAAATTACATATGAGCAAAGAAATTTAGACAAGGCATTATACATATTACGAATTCGGTTAAATGTAATAATTTTGGCTATAGTTCCAGGGGTGAGAAATCAGCGCAAGACCCCAGATCAGGTATCTCTTCGTCATGACTCGCTCCCATAATGTGGATTAAGATTTCAACATTTTCTAATATTTATCCGGAAGCGCAATAGGTTTTTAAAGAAATAATGTAACTGTTCAGGTGCCCCTCTATCGAGGGCCTTTTCGGAGGAGATAGGGCCCAGATGAGGACACATTAAAGCTTAAAAGTCAACAATGGATACTTCATGTGGAGGGAAAGAGTTTCTGTAGAGGGTGTTTTGGTTGAAAAGGCCCCCAGTTGAGCTCCCCTTGGTGGGGCACCTGAACAGTTACAAATAGATAAAATAGATCCTTCAGCCTTCAGACAGGAAATTATGCGTTTTGAAAAGGCGATTCATGATATAATGAATGTGGACAGTGGTTTCCTACTCCAGGCATTTTGGCAAAGGATACGATGACGTCTTGAGCGATGTAGAAATAGGTTTCTTTTTTGCAACTATTCAGATGCCCTCCCAAGAAGAGTTCAACAGGGGAGCTTCCCAACCAAAATCCCTTCTGCCGAAACTTTCCACGCAACATGATGAAGCATCCATGATTCATTCTTCAACTTCAAAGGTTCCTCATCTAGATCTGTTCCTCCTAAAAGTCTTCAATAGAGAGACTCCTAAATAGTTACCAGAAGTAATTTTTTCCAATGTTTCGGATGTCTCCCAATCCTAATTGTATTTAATCATGTCCAGGATAAGGGTGTTTCTGTTTGATAAACGGTAACTATTCAGGTGCCCCCCCCAAGGGAAACTTAACAGGGATCATCTCAGACAAAATACCCTCTACTGAAACTCTCCCCCCCTACATGACGCATCCTTGATTGACTCTTAAACTTCAATGGGTCCTTATCTGCGCTCTGCTCATCTGAAAAGGTCCTCAATAGAGGAGCACCTACTACGAAACTTCAGACATGTTGCGGCGTACTTTACTGAAGCCGCGACATGTCGGGCCTCCGGGAGGGCCCCCGTGGACCGCCCGGAGGTGCCGGGCTCCCAGCGGCCGGTCCTGCGGCCGTGGGCCCGGCGCACGGACTTGTCGAGCCCGTACACAACTTTCAGCATTGGTGAACCAGCTGGCCGCGGCGGGAGGGGTAATGATATGAAACACGCCCGGAACCCGGCCTTCCAGGCCGGGTGACGTTTCCGCCGGCGCCAGGGCCGGCGGGAGGCGGGGCGGGCGGCCCAGCGCCGCATGTTGCCGAACAGAAGAACCCGCGGGTCCCGGGTCCGGCGGGAGGGGCCCTACTACGAAACTTCTGACATGTTGCGGCTAACTTCGCTGACGCCGCGACATGCCGGGCCTCCGGGAGGGCCCCCGAGGACCGCCCGGAGGTGCAGGGTTCCCAGCGCCCGGTCCTACGGCCGGGGGCCCGGCGCACAGGCTTGTCTAGACCGTACACAAGCTTCAGCATTGGTGAACCCGCTGGCCACAGCGGGAGGGGTACTAGGATGAAACAAGGGTCCCGGACGCAGCTGGAAGCTTTGCCGGGAGGCCTGGACGCAGCATGCGGGAAGGCCGGCCCTGCGGGCGGGCGCGGTGAGCGCCGGTAGCTTCGCCCGTGGGCACCCCCTTGTTTCTGCAATGAAGAAGCGGGCGTCCCCGGTCGCAGGGGAGCTGAACAGTTACTTCAAAAGTAGATTGTAACTGTTCAGGTGCCCCTCTATTGACGGCCTTTTCGGAGGAACAGAGCCCAGATGAGGACACATTAAAACTGAAAAGTCAACAATGGATACTTCATGTGGGGGGAAAGAGTTTCAGCGGAGGGTGTTTTGGTTGAAAGGGCCCCCCAGTTGAGCTCCCCTTGGAGGGGCACCTGAACAGTTAC
>JAISEQ010000226.1 GCA_031264045.1 Deltaproteobacteria bacterium | reverse complement strand
GTATACCCTAGAGTGCCACTAGTTGCAATATCTAGTCTACTATTAGGCTTAATTACGCTAAATTACGTCTTTTGTCCTCGCAGTAGGTTTGGAGCCACCCTCATCCGTGAACGGATACGGCTTTCATCATGTTATCTTCCACAAATATCCCTATTAAAGAGGTGCTTCCACTATATTACACCCAGCGAAACATTGAACAGGTGTATGATGTCTCCAAAACATATACAAGTTTAGAGCCTCCAAGGGTTCATTGTTTTGAAAGGTATAGGGGGCATGTAGCGACAAATTTTATTAGCACAACTTTGCATTTGATGCTAAATAAACTTCTTGGAAAGAGTAAATATAACGCTAGTCGAGCATTGTATGAGATGAATCGACTTAGCATTAATTTGGAAAACGGAAAGCCCTATCCCATCGAAGAAAGAAACAAAGACGCCAATATGATTATACAAGCACTTAACTTTAAGCTTCCTATCATATAAATATTGCTATTTATTTGCAACATGCTCTGTCATTGACCTGTTTGAAGCAAGAAAACTTCCAGAATTATAGATAATCAGTATTTTGCTGTCAGCCGCTAAGAGGTCGAGAAAATTGGGTTAGCAATTGTCAATCCAGATGTTGAAACTGAATCCGTCATGTTGGAAAATCTGGCTGGACTACTGCGATGAAATGAAATGCGATAAGCCATTCTCGCTAACCACGGAAATAATAAACAACCCCAAGGTGCAACATTTCATTTCTAATTATTCTGCTATTATCCTTCCTGCAAATATCATTCCTGCAAACATCCAGCCTGAAATAGCTTTTCAGATTATTTCAGATATTACTAGACAAAATGCATTGACAATTCAGCTTGATCAGATAGAAATCTCATTTTTGCTTGGTTCAATAGAAAGTTCAAGATTTGCATACGCTATCAAACAAAAGTTCAGTATCGCATATTGGCGTAATGCGAACATGGCTTTGGAATATAACGCAATACCTCATTTAGGATGCTGGCAACTGCAGGACTCTGAAAGGAGGTCCTAATGAAAACATTCCATGGTGGAAAAATATTCGTTCCGGAAAACCTGGTGCCCCACCAGATCCATACAACTTCCCCATCGATTTTTAGCAACCAGATTCATGGCATGACGTACATCACACCTCATCCTGCAGTTGGCATTCCGCCGCAACAAGCTTTTGGCCAGGGGGAAAGTGAAACATCCTCTCGTAGTGATAAAAAAATCTGACGATGAGCCAGACTAGTGCCGCTAAGTTGCCCATCCTCCTTCAGCTGCATTCTTCCGAGCCCCGCCCCTCCGGACGGGGGCTTTTCCGCGTCCGGTTCCAACATCGCCGGATCCGGCGGCATCGACCCGGCCATCACATGCCGGGAAAGCACTTGTTCGAAAATCCCGAACAATTACACAGGCTCCCGAAAACCGCCCCCCTGACCTCCGCCGCCCGTTCCCGCCCCCGCCCCCGACCGAAACCCCCTTCAGAACGGACAAGGCCGGACCTCGGCCGATTGCATAATTCTGTTGGCAGCTAGAAAGTGGGGCAAGGCGCTGAGCTCGCACTTGGCCGGGGCGGCCGGACCGCAGGGAGAGCCGTCCCCGGGTGCCCGGATTGTCCCCGTCCTAGACCTCCCTTCTGCCGCTTCCGCGACTGTCTGTCCGGTGTGCGAGGCACAGCGTCCGGCACCCGGAGGAACGGCTCATCGCAGGCAGTCAGTACTCCCCGAGCATTTCCCTGGCCCCGGGATAGCCTTCAGCCGCAAGCTCCTTCAGGTATTCCAGGGCCCTGTCCACCGAGGGGCGGTCGGGCGGGCTCTCCAGAATCCTCCCGGCGTAGGCGAAACGGGCGTCCGCATCGCCCAGCTCCGCCGCGCTTTCCCAGAGCCTCATGGCTCCCGCCCGATCGGAGGGGGTCAGGACCCCTTCCCAGAGGACGGAGGCGAGAGCCGTCATGGCCCCCTTATGCCCATTGGCTGCGGCCGTCTTCAGGAAAGGCACGGCCTCCGAGGGCGCCGGGATCCCTCCAGGAGTGCTTCCCTGACCTCCCAGATCTCTCTGATCTCCCTGACTTCCTGCGCTTCCCTGATCTCCCTGATTCCCGGAGCTTCCCTGACTCCCGGCATCTCCGTTGACCATCGGGACTTCAGCGGTCAGGCCGCCCCCCGCGGCCGGGGGAGCGAGGCAGAGGGAAGCAGCCCGGAAGGCCGCCTCGGGATCGCCCTTCGCGGCGGCGGCCGCGAACAGCCTGAAGGCAGCCTCCGGGTCGCGCTCCACGCCGTCGCCGGCCTCGTGCATGAGACCCAGAAGGAACGCCGCGTCCCCATCGCCGGCGCCGGCCGCAGCGGCGAGCCAGCGGGCAGCCTCCGGATGGTCGGCTTCCGTGCCGCCGCCCGTCAGCAGCATGTATCCGGCGGACCTCTGGGCGGGGATCACCCCCGCGCGGGCCGACTCCATGTACCAGAAGAAGGCCTTGACCGGATCCGGCCCGCTCACCCCCTCGCCGGACTCGTACATGGTGGCCAGACTGTACTGGGCCTGGGGGTTCCCGCGGCTCGCGGCCTCGTAGAAGAGCCTCGCTGCCTCCTCGGGGTCCCTCGGGGTGCCGTGGCCCCGTAAACACATGATGGCCAGGTTGTACTGGGCGTCCACGAGCCTGCCACCGGCCGCGCGGCGGAAGCACTCAGCCGCGAGCTCCGGATCCTCCGGGACGCCGTTCTCCCCCTGCAGGTGCAGGACACCCATCTGGTACATGGCTATCAGATCCCCGTGATCCGCGGCCCTCCTGTACCACTCCAGGGCCCTGGGCACGTCGCGGGGCACGAGCTCCCCCAGGACGTGGAGGGTGGCCATGTTCTGCTCGGCCGGCGGGAAGCCGGCCTCGGCGGCCAGCCGGAGGAGCCTCAGGGACTCTGCGGGATCCCTGGGAAGCCCCAGGCCCGCGCTCAGCATGTAGGAGAGGTTGTAGCGGGCCTTCGGATCTCCCGCCTCGGCGGCCTTCCGGAGCCAGTCCGCCGCCAGGGCCGGATCCCGCCGGGCGCCGCCCGCGCCCTCCAGGTACAGGAGCCCCAGCTCCGTCTGGTCGGGGACGTTGCCTTTCCCGGCGCCCAGGAGGCGCTCCTCGAAGCTCTTGGGGGGGACGCAGGCCAAAGGGGACCTCCGGATGGACCTCGGACTAGGAGTTCGGCGGCGGTGCCGGATGGGCGGATTGTACCCCTCCCGGACCCGGAAATACAGCCTGACGGGGAGGGCCGTGATCAGCCACGGTCTGCGGCGTGGGGCGAAGAAGTCCTCCGGGCCGCGTCCCCGCCGGGGTTCCGGTCGCGTCCCGCGGCCCGCCCGATCAGCTTTCGGAAAAACTCTCCCGGCCCCGGTTCCCGCAGGGGCGGATCATCCGCGCTAGTCCAGCGCTGGCCCGCCTTCGATGACCTTGAGCCTCATCCACTTGCCCGTCCGGAAGCGCCAGTAGCCGGTGAACGTGAGAAGAAGCACGTAGGCGACCATGACGGCCCAGAGGCTGTAGATGCTGGCGGCGTCCAGCATGAAGAGGGCCACGATGCCCGCGAAAAGCAGGACGCCCCACACGGCCATGGCCCACATGGGGAACCACACGTCCCCCGCCCCCTTCACCGTGCCGAAGCAACAGATGTAGAGACCGTCGAAAAAAGAGTAGAGCACAACGAAACGCAGGAGCACCGTGCCCAGGGCCGTTATGCGCCCGGCGGATTCGGGATCGGTCCCATCGGGCATGAAGCAGGATATTATGGGACCCGAGAAGGTCACGAACGCGAAGAGGATGAAGCACAGGTAGACGGTTATGAGAACTATGCCGCTGACGGCGGCATCGCGTCCCTCCGCCGGAGTCCCGCGGCCCACGCTCTGTCCCACCAGGATGCTCACGGCCTGGCCTATTCCCAGCATGGGGATGTAGCTCATGGACTCGATGGACAGGACGATGTTGTTCGCGGCAAGTATCTCGGCCCCGAGCCTCCCCGCCGCGAAGGCGAAGAAGGTGAACGCGAAAATCTCCATCAGGAACTGCATGCCCGAAGGCCAGCCGAAGCGCATGATGCGCCGCATCAGCCCCCATTCGAGCGATCTGGCGCTCCTCGTCCCATGGCTCTTCTCCATGCGGCCCCCGAAGACCAGGAATGACAGGAGGAGGAAGGCCACGCACCACGCGGCCACGGTGGCCGCCGCCGCGCCGAACACCCCCATGGGGGGGATGAGGACCGTCCCACCGGCCTCCAGCCCGAATATGAGAAGGTAGTCCAGGGGCACATTCAGGGCGGTGCCCAGGATGTTAACCCACATGACGGCCCGGGCCTTCCCCACCGACGAGAGAAACGAGCTCATGGTGACCATCATGAGCTCCACCGGGGTCCCCAGAACCAGCACCCGGAAGTACACGAGCTCCAGCTCCACCAGCCCCTCCGGGTGACCCGCGAGGGAGAAGATCCAGGGGCCCAGGAAATAGAGCGAGTACAGCCCGAAACCGAACGCGAGGCTGAGATACAGCCCTTGCCAGAGGCTCGCGGCCGCCCTTCTGGGCTTCCCCGCCCCCACGTACTGGGCGGCGAACACGCCCGTGTAGGTGACCGTGCCGAAGAAGAAGGCCGTGAGCATGAACTTCATGATCCCGGCGGGGAGGGCGGCGGCTATCGAGTCCAGCGAGAAGCGGCTTAGGAACAGCCGGTCGGTGAACATCATCGCGGAGCTCGCCAGGGTCGAGGTCACCAGGGGCACCCCGAGCGCGAGAACCTCCCGGTAGCCCATGCGCGCGGCCCACCTCCTGGAGGGCTTGAGCGCTTCCAGACCCTTTCGGAGCCTCATGATAAACGACATGACACGACGGAGCCGGAGGCCCGAGGGCCTCCGGCCCGGTTTCGGGAAGTTTAGCGCCCCCCGGCGTCCGGAGGGTCCTCCGCCCGGGCGGGGGCTGATCTGCCCCCTTGAGCCTCCGGCTGGAAGGCCCGGACGGGATAGCTGGCGAGCGCCGCCGCTTCATAGCGGGCCGCGGGGCCGGGAACGGCCTCTGGACATCACGCGCGGGCGGCGGGGTAGAGTGGGCGGTGGCTCCCGCGCCGTCGGGAGGACGGTAAAAGGCGGTCGCCCTGCCCCGGCGGCCTTGGGACCGGGAAAAGGTGCCGGGCAGGGCGCGACCGGGCGGTCCGTTCCGCCGGAAGCCGGTTCCGGGCCGCAGGCACCTGTGATCCGTCAGTCCCCCTCGGGGCCGCCTGCGGAGCGGGGCAGGGGCCCCAGGAGGGCCCGGCCGCCCTGCGCCGTCCGGTGTCCCGGATGCCGGGCGGGCCGGATTCTGCGGGCTGGGAGGAACGGCACGGAGGGGCCTCCTGAGGGCGCGCCCGAACGGCCTGCCGGGGGCCGCGTCCCGGCTGAATGTCTGACTATACCCGATGTCGGGACTGAGGGAAAGGGCCGGGACAGGAAATGGGGAGCGGGCCGGGTCCCTGACTTGTGCGGGATCCCGGCGGGCTGACCCGGCGCCGGGCCAGCGTCCTGCGGCTCCCGCCCGGTGGCGGCTGAAGCCAGAGTATTCCAGTGCCGGGCCGACACGAACGTGGAGGGCGCTATCCGGGTCCGGGCGTCCGGACCCGCCGGTGTTCCGGGACGCGGAGGGGGAGCGGCCCGAAGGGGCCAGAAAGCCCCGGCGCGGCGGGGCTCCGTGAACGGCGTCAGGAGCCGCCCTGCTCCCCGAGGACCAGGGGGGCGGCCTCCTCCAGCATGGCCCGGAGCAGGTCCGGGCCGGAAAGGCTCTCGGCATAGAGCTTCATCTTGGGTTCGGTGCCGCTGGGCCGCATGGCGAACCAGGATCCGTCGTCGAGCGTGACCTTCAGCCCCCCCATGGGGGCGTTGTTGCCGGGGGCGCGGTCCGTCGCGGAGGAGACGCGGCGGCCCGCTATCGGGCGGCCCGCGAGGTCGCCGGGCGAGGTCCTGGAGAGCCGCTCCCTGGCCTCGGCCGATACCGGCGTGTCCACGCGCTCGTAGTCGGTGGCGCCGTAGCGCTCGGCGAGCGAGCGGTAGATCTCGTGGGGCGCGCGGCCGGTGACCGCAGTCATTTCGGCCGCCAGGAGCGCCATGCAGAAGCCGCACTTGTCCGTGGTCCAGACCGTACCGTCCATCTTCAGATACGATGCCCCGGCGCTCTCCTCGCCGCCGAAGCCCAGCTTTCCCGTGTAGAGCCCGTCCACGAACCACTTGAATCCCACCGGGGTCTCGTAGAGCTTCCTGCCGGCCCCCGCCACCACCCGGTCTATGATGCTGGAGCTGACAAGCGTCTTCCCGATCATGGCGCCCCCCGGCCAGCCGGGACGGTGGGCGGTCAGGTAGCTTATCGCTGCGGCCAGGTAGTGGTTGGGGTTCATGAGCTGTCCCCCCGATACTATGCCGTGGCGGTCGAAGTCGGGATCGTTTCCAAACGCCAGATCGAAGCCGCCTGAGTTCTTGAGCAGGTTCGCCATGGCGAAGGGAGAGGAGCAGTCCATGCGGATGGCCCCGTCCGCGTCCAGCGTCATGAACGAGAAGGAGGGATCGACCCTGGGGTTGACGACCGTCAGGTTCAGCCCCCAGCGCTCGGCTATGGGCTCCCAGAAATTGACCCCGGAACCTCCCAGGGGGTCGGCGGCGAGCTTCAGGCCCGATGCCTTCACCCTCGGGAGATCCGCCACCTCCCCCAGGGCCTCCACGAAAGGTCCCATGTAGTCCGCCTCAGAGACGCACCCGGCCCTCACGGCCCTCGCGAAGGGGATCCTCCTGACGCTGGAGGGATCGTCCAGGTACCCGGCCGCCCTCTTCTCTATCCACCCGGTGGCGTCGGTGTCGGCAGGTCCCCCGTTGGGGGGGTTGTACTTGATGCCGCCGTCGTCGGGGGGGTTGTGGCTGGGGGTTATGATGAGCCCGTCCGCGAGCCCGGAGGGATTCGCCCTGTTGTGGGCGAGGATCATAAAGCTCACTACCGGCGTGGGGGAGTACTCCCTTCCTGCGGGGATGACGGTAGGCACCCCCCGGGCGGCCAGGTCCTCGACGGCGGTCCGCCAGGCCGGCTCGGAG
>JAISEQ010000225.1 GCA_031264045.1 Deltaproteobacteria bacterium | reverse complement strand
AGTTCGCGGAGAGCTTCCAGCAGTTCGCGGAGGTCTCCCCGAATGCCAAAGAGGTCTCCCCGCAGTTCGCGGAGAGCTTCCAGCAGTTCGCGGAGGTCTCCCCAAATGCCAAAGAGGTCTCCCCGCAGTTTGCGGACGGCTTCCAGCAGTTCTCGGAGGTCTCCCCGAATGCCAAAGAGGTCTCCCAGCAGGTCGCGAAAGGCTCCCCGCAGGTCACGGAGGGCTCCCCGCAGTTCGCGGAGAGCTCCCCGAATGACAAAGAGGTCTCCCAGCAGGTCACGGAGGGCTCCCCGCAGTTCGCGGAGAGCTTCCCGAATGCCAAAGAGGTCTCCCAGCAGTTCGCGGAAGGCTCCCAGCAGTTCGCAGAAGGCTCCCCGCAGTTCGCGGAATGCTCTCCGCAGTTCGCCTGGTACTCCCCGCAGTTCCCGGAAGGCTCCCCGCAGGTCCCGGAGGGCTCCCCGCAGTTCGCGGAGTGCTCCCCGCATGCCGAGAATGAGGCTTCGCCGCAAATGGCGGAGGGCAGCCCGGCGGCCGCGGACGGCTCTCCGGAAAGGTTCAGGCAGCAGTTGAGCGACAGGCTCCCGGCCCCGAAGGGCTCAGGGGAGCGGTTCGGCACGGCGGCCCAGGGCGTTACGGGAGAGATTCCCGCCGCCGGCTGATTTTCGGTCATTCCCCGCTCCTTTCAACGGTGAAGGTCCTGGTGAAGACGTCCACCCCGAGCGTCTCGCCGGACTCGGCCAGCCTTTCCCGAATCTCCATCAGGAGCTCCAGGACCCTCCAGGACGTTCCGGGCATGCCCTTCCCCAGGCGAACCCTCGCCCTGCCTAGCCCCGGGGCGCATCTCAGCTTCCAGCCTATGGAGAGCGCCGCGGCAGCCAGTGCGGCCGAGACCTCCCCCTCCCAGACCCGGTCCATGGCGAGGGGCCTCAGCAGGTCTGGCTCCTTCACGTACATGCCGGCCGCCGCCCTGCCGTCGGCTGTCCTGGCCCTGAAGACGGCTGCGTAGACGGTCTCCGACGCCTCGGAAAGCCCCGGCACGGGGGGAGGGGGAACCAGCGCCAGGAGCGGGTCCGGAGGAGTCCCGGCACCCCCCGGGTGGGCGCAGGAGACGCCCGCTATCGCCAGCGCGCACGACGCGAACAGCAGCAGGATCGGATTTGTCGCCCTCATGCGTCGTCTCCTCCACCGCGGATCGGCCTGCCGGCCGGGCCGGCGGCCCGCCTTCTCCCGACACTTTCCCCGGCTGCCCCGGCCCTTTCCCCGGCAGCCCCGGCCCTTTCCCCGGCTATCCCGGCCGGCCTCCCCGCGAGTCCGGCCTCCTTTCCCTCGTCCATGCCGAACTCCGGGGCGTTCCCGCCGTCTCCACAGGCGCAGGAACCGGCATCGGTCCCGAAACCGCCCGAGGCGCCGATGCCGTCCGCCGCGGCATCCCCGACCGCCTCCGAGGCTTTCCCGAACCAGGCATTCGCGCCCGCGGCGCAGACGCCGCCCCGCTCGCGGAGCGCGGCAAACAGTTCGTCCCCCGTGAGCTCCAGATCATCGACGTGGTCCTTCAGGGCCTCCAGCCAGGCGTCCGTGTCCGAGGAGCTCCACAGCGCCTCCAGGTGGCCGCGCATCATGGAGCTGCTGAGTTTCACGTCCTCAATTAGGGACATGAGTAGACGGAAGCCGCCGTCCGCGCGGCCGATCCCGCTCTCCACGCACCCGGCGAGGGCGTCCAGCTCCTCGGAACATTCCCTCTCCTGATCCAGCACGTCCGCCATCAGCTGCCCTAACCCGTCCAGGGCCTGACCGCTCTTCGAAAAACCGCTCTTCGAAAAGAAGTCTCTCAAGTCCGCTTTCCCGTTCCCGGCTCCCGGGGTCACGGAGTCCCCGCCCTCACCCGTTCCGCCCGGATTCGCCCACGCATCGCTCATTCCCGCACCTCCTTCATCCCGATGCCGCCTGCGGCTCCGGGTCCTGAATCGTCAACGAAACCCCGACCGGGCCCGACGGCCCCGACGTCTTCGGAATCCGAATTTCCCGAACCGTCCGCGGCGCCCGCAACCGCCCAGACGCCGGAACCGGGCGCGACATCGGAACCGCAATTTTCTTCGGGATCCGAAGTTTCTGCCGACACACCGGCACCGCCACCGACTTCGGAATCCGAATTTTCCGAACCGCCCGAGACGCCCTCGGACGCCCGGACGCCGGCCGAGGTCTGCGGAACGCCGCCGGTCACAGGCGCTTCCGCGGTTACGGAGAGCTCCGAGCCGGACGCGGGGCATCCCGGTCCCCCGGAGTCGGATTCCCCCGCTTCACCCTCCCGACCCCAGCCCCCGCCGGGAAGCATGAACCCGGACAGGTAGCGGGAGAACGGCCTCCAGCGCCCGCGGTCGAACATGTCGGCGCGCCAGGCGTCCAGCATGGCCCCCAGGACGGCCGGGATCATGGGGAGGACGGACAGGACCGACGATCCCCCAGCGGCCAGGGGAACCGAGAAGGCCAGCCCCGCCAGGACGAAGCCCGCGGCGCGCATCCTCAGCCCGTCGGCCGCGGCGCAGCAGTCCACCCCGGCCGGGTCCAGGCGGGCACGGAGCCCGCCGGAGCTTCCGGATCTCCCCCGCATCCCCCGGAGGGCGGCGACCCGCCCCCTGAAGAGCCCCGCCATCTCGCCGATGCCCAGGCGGGGCAGGAACCTTCCGACAATGCCCATGCGGGGCAGGAACCTTCCTATTACGCCCATGCAGTCTTCCTCCCTGTGCGGGCCGCCGGCCCGGCGGAAACGCCGGACCCGGAGCCGCGCCGAAAAAGCCCGTCCGACGGCGGGCCGCAGTTTCCCGCCTGCGGGCCGTCACCCCGGACGTCCGCCTCACCCCGAGCGGCAGGCCCTGCGGACGCCCGCCCGCCCCCGGCGGCAGGCCGCCGCCGCGGGTTTCAGACGGCCGCGGCCGCGGCGGGATTCAAAGTCCGCCTTCAAAATCCGGATGTCCATCATGTCCGCCTCCGAAGCCGGCATCCCCCGCCGGCATCCCTCAACCGTCCCGGCCGCCGGCATCCCCCTACGCGTCCGCGCCGGGGCCGGGCCTCGGGCGCGCGGGCCCGGCTGTCCTGACCGGCCCGAGCATCCTCGTGGACAGCTCTCCCGCCTCGCGGTAGCCCCCGGACACCTCCCTCGCCTCCCGCGCCTCCCCGCCGGGCCCTATCTGGGCGCCTATCCAGGAGACCACGCGGTCGGGCAGGCTCACCGAGAGCCCGAAGAGCTTCCAGACGGCCGTCACCGTGACGGCGCCCAGGATCACCGAGAAGGCCATGAAGCCGGAGACGCCCAGGAAGCTCTCCTCCAGGAAGGCGAAGCCGAACACCGAGAAGACGCGGCCTATCACGTGGCCCAGGCCGTTTAAGAGCGCCATGGCGAGGAGGAAGCCGAAGACCATGAGCGGCGGGCGCAGGACGACCGCCAGGAACATCGCGTAGCCCCTCCTCCCGTGGGCGCCCGCCAGCCCTTCCCCCTCGGGGAGGGCGTGCGCCGCGAGCCACAGGGGGGCGGCGGCGAGGCTCTCGACCACCACCACGAGCCAGCTCAGGATCCCCCCGATCCACAGGACGAAGGGGATGGCCGGGAGGAAGTGGGCCAGGAAGAACCCGTAGCTTATGAGAAGCACCGAGAGGAGGAGCATGTAGGGGGCGATGCCGCCCGCCGCCCCCTGCACCGCGCCGGCCCCCGCGGAGCTCGCGCCTCCTGTCACGGTCGAGACCAGCTTCCCCCACAGGCTGCCGTCCGCCCCCCGGGCGGCCTCGGCGGCGGCCATCACCGCCACCCTGGCGCCTATGACGGTCCAGGCGGCCGTCACCATGAAGCTCCCAAGGGAGGACATGACGGCCACGGGATCCCCGGACTCCAGCTGCGAGACGAGCCGGGAGAGCCCGTAGCGGCCCAGGGCGCCGGCCGTCCTGTCCCGGAACCAGGCGGCGGACGGGAACTCAGCCGCGACGCCCTCCGCGGCCGAGACCCTCTCGGGGGAGTACGCCCCGCGCACGTATCCCTCGTAGCGGGCCATGACAGCCCCGAAGTCCTCGAGCACCGCCCCCTCCAGCGAGAGGGCGGAATCGCCCTCGGTGAACTCCGCGCCGTCGTAGAGGCTCCGGCGGCTGCGCTCGTTCAGCCTCGATATGGTCCAGTAGTAGGCCCCGGCGGTCATCCAGCCCCCGGCGAGCGCCGCCCCCCGGAACTCCCTCAGATCGCCCGCGAGCCGCTCGCCCTCCGCGTCCCCGGCCAGCTCGGCGAAGGGCTGGATCTCGCGCTGGAAGTTCTCCGCCGCCGCGGAGAGCGCCGAGGCAGCGGCCCTGCCGACGGGCGCGCCCGGATCCGCGAGCACGGCCGCCACCGGCTGGAGGGCGGCGATGAGCCCCCGGAGCGCCCCGAGCCTCGCGCGGCAGACATCCCCGCCCGGATCGTCGCAGGGGATCCTGGCCCTCCCCAGGCTGCCGGGAGGGAGCCCCGCCCCCGGCGGCGCCGTGAAGGTCACCACGGTCCTGCCCGGCGAGCTCCCCACCTTCGGGAAGTGGATCTCCGCGGCCGCAGGGCCCCCCGCCTCAAGATCCATCTTCCCGGCCAGGTACTGCTGGACCGTCAGGGCCTTCAGCACCCCCTCCGCCAGCCGCTCCGAATCGTCCGCGAGCGATGCGGGCGCCTCTAGCGAGATCCTCCCCCCGGTCTCCACGAAGAAGTCCATGCCCCGCTCCCAGACGTGGTTGGCGAGGTTCACGCTCCAGCCGACGCACAGGAGCATGCCCACCTGGAAAAGCGACAGCCCCTTCATGACGGGCGCCAAAAAGCCCATCGCCGCGGCGAACCTCAGGGGCATCCACAGGGCCGAGAAGCGCCTTCCCAGGGGAACGCCCTCCGCCGCCGTCCCCGCCAGTCCCTGGAGCATGGTCAGCACGAAGAGGACCACCACCGCCGCCAGGGCCAGCCAGTTGAAGGCGGAGAGCACCTCCCGCGCCAGGGTCGCGGCGCCTCCGGCGGCCCCCTGCGCCGCGGTGTCCCAGCCGCTCCCGAATATGCCCTCCAGAACCCTCCCCGCGAGATCGGCCGCGGGGACCTCCGACGTCTGCGGAATGTCCGACATTGTCTAGCACCTCTGCCGCGGCCCGGCCGGGGCCGGGGAAACTCCGCGGCGGGGCCCGGGCCGGCCGGGCCCCGCCGCGCGGATGGACTGTGAGAACTGTGAGGACAGCAATGACTGGAAGTACAGTAACGACAGCAGTGACTGCGAGGAGTGGGAGGGCTGAGAGGACCGAGAGGACCGAGATGGCTGAGAGGACTGGGAGGGCTGAGAGGACAGAGAGGACAGAGAAGGCTGAGATGGCTGAGAGCACTGGGAGGGCTGAGAGGACTGAGAAGGCTGAGAGGGCTGAGAGGACCTGGAGGGCCGGGAGGACCGAGAGGACTGGGAGGGCTGAGAGGGAAGGGACCCTGACTCCCGGAGCGGATCCCCGAAGCCGGGAGCCCCGTTCCCGGCGGGCCTTTCCGCCGCGGACGGCGGGAAGGGGCAGGAGGTGCCGTTCGAAGGGGGATTCTCCGGATCCTCCGGGAAAAGCATGTGCCATTCCTCCTCGCACGCCGCGTCCCCGCAGCTCACGGAGACGATCGGGGCGACGGCAAACCGGCTCTCCAGGCGCATGCCCTCAGAATGGTCCGGACCGTTCGTCCCCGGAAGTTCACCGGCATCGCGCAGGAGCCGGCGCTTCAAGGAGCGGGCCGGGCGGTCGATCTCGCGCCCGCCCCGCACGCCGCATACGGAATCTGGATGGGGGTCCCGGCACTCAGCGGGCGGCGGTCCGCTCATGTCCTGCCCGAGGTGCCCGTCGTCGTTCTGGTTCATGATGTTCCTTTTCTGTCCGGGCTCGGAGGCCGGAAGGCAGGTGATGCGGATTGGGTCATTTGCAGGGCGGCCGGGGAAAACGCCCGACCGCCGATC
>JAISEQ010000478.1 GCA_031264045.1 Deltaproteobacteria bacterium | reverse complement strand
ACCGGCTGGAGGGCGCGGAGGAGTTCGGGACGGAGGGGCGGGGGGGTGCCCGGCAGGGCGCGCAGGAGTGCGGGACGGAGCGGGCGGGAGGGTGCCCGGCAGGGCGCGCAGGAGTTCGGGACGGAGGGGCGGGGGGGTGCCCGGCAGGGCGCGCAGGAGTGCGGGACGGAGCGGGCGGGAGGGTGACGGAGCCCGCGCTCGGTCGGGGAGGCTTCAGCGGCTCCGGGAGCCGGGCGGCCGCCTCAGAACATCTTCCTGCGCTCGGAAGATGACCCCAGCCCCAGGATTTCCCGGTACTTCGCCACCGTGCGGCGGGCTATGTCTATGTTGGAGCCCCTAAGGATCTCCACTATGCGCTGGTCGGAAAGCGGCTTCTTCGGGTCCTCGGCGCTCACTATCTGCCTGATGCGGTTCTTCACGCTCTCGGAGGAGAGCGACTCGCCCTGGAAGCGGCTTATGGGGCTGTCGAAGAAGTACTTGAGCTCGAAGACGCCCCTGGGGGTGTCCACGTACTTGTTGGTTGTGACGCGGCTTATGGTCGACTCGTGGAAGCCCAGGTCGTCCGCCACGTCCCTCAGGACAAGCGGCTTCAGGTGCTCCACCCCGTAGTCCAGGAACTCCCTCTGGAAGCGGAAGACGGACTCGGTCACGCGGTAGATGGTGCGCTGGCGCTGGTGGATGCTCTTTATGAGGAACGCCGCTCCCTTGAGCTTGTCGTTGAGGTACCTGCGGGTGTCGTCCGGGGCGGACTTGTCGGCCAGGAGGCGGCGGTAGGCGCTCGAGAACTTCAGCTTCGGCATGCCGTCCTCGTTCAGCGAAATCACGTACTCGTCCCCCACCTTGCGGATGTATACGTCCGGGGTCACGTAGACCGGGTCCGAGGTGGAGTACTCCAGGCCCGGGAATGGGTTCAGGCGCCTCAGGGTGTCCAGCGCGTCGGTCACCTGCTCCCTGGTGCATCCCAGCGCCTTGCACAGCCCCGGCAGATCCTTTCGCTCCAGCAGCTTCAGGTGCTTCCGGCAGATCTCCATCGCGGGGGAGTACTCCTCCCCCATGCGGACGAGCTGGAGCATGAGGCACTCGGGCACGTCGCGGGCCGCTATTCCCGGAGGATCCAGCAGCTGGACCCTCGCCAGGGTCCTTTCCAGCTCGTTCGGGGTAACCCCGGCGGAAAGGGCGAGCTCCGGGACGCTTCCGGCAAGGTAGCCCTTGTCGTTCAGGTTCCCGATGAGAAACACCCCGCGCAGGAAGTCGGTGCGGTCCTTCGCCAGGAAGCGCCACTGGGACTCGAGGAGCTCGGTGAGCGACGTCTTCGCGGCGGTGAAGCTCTCGAAGCCCGGGGTCTCCTCCGGGGCCTCGTGGCTCCCGGTGGCGAGCGAGGTGGAGGGCGCGGAGGAGTACTCCTCCAGGTAGTTCTCCCAGTCTATGTCGTCCCGGACGTTCTCCTCCTTCACGCCCGTGGCTTCCGCGAACTCCGCCGCCTCCCCTTCCCCCGCGGGCTTCTCCGGCGTCCTGTCCCATTCCGGGACGTCCAGGGAGTTCTCCGCCGCCCCCTCGGCGCTGTCCCCTGCCGGGGTCAGCTCGAGCAGCGGGTTGGACATCATTTCCGCGGTGATTTCCTCGGTGAGCTCCAGGTGGTTCATCTGCAGGAGCTTGATGGCCTGCTGGAGCTGAGGCGTCATCACCATCTGCTGGGTCTGCTTTTGGCTAAGGTGAAGCTCCATCGCCATGGTGGACACTCCGTGAGGGGCCCCGCCGGGGCCCCGGCCCCGGACGACGGGTCCGGGGGAGGGGCCTGGGCGGTGAGCGGTCGGGATCTCCCGCGCCGGTCAGTCGGGGGCGCGGGTGAATCGGTCGGGGGGCCGGGGCGGCGTCGCGCCGCCGGGAGGCGGGGTGCGGCGTCGTGCCGCCGGGGCAGGCTTCGGGGTGGGGGCCGGGAGGCGGGTCTAGAGGGAGAAGCCCTTGCCCAGGTAGATCCGGCGCACGAGTTCGTCCCCCGCCAGCTCCCTGGGGACCCCCTCGCGGAGCACGTGGCCCTCGTAGATGATGTAGGCCCGGTCGCAGACGTTCAGCGTCTCCCGGACGTTGTGGTCGGAGATGAGTATTCCCAGGCCCTTGTCCCGGAGCTGGCGGATGAGGTTCTGGATGTCGCCCACGGCTATGGGGTCTATGCCCGCGAACGGCTCGTCGAAGAGGAGGAAGACCGGGTCCAGGGCCAGGGCCCGGGTTATCTCCAGGCGCCTCCTCTCGCCCCCGGAAAGGGACACCGCCTGGTTCCCGGAGAGGTGGGTGAGCCCCAGCTCGTTCAGGAGCACCCCCAGGCGCTCGGAGCGCTCCGCCGGGGTCAGGTCCATGGTCTCCAGGATGGCCATGACGTTGTCCCTGACGGATAGCCTCCTGAAGACCGAAGGCTCCTGCGGCAGGTAGGTGAGGCCCATGCGCGCCCGGCGGTACATGGGGGAGCCGGTCAGATCGTGATCGTCCAGGAGCACCTGGCCCTCGTCGGGCTCCACCAGGCCGACCAGCATGTAGAAGGTGGTGGTCTTGCCCGCGCCGTTGGGTCCCAGGAGCCCGCAGATTTCCCCCACGCCGAGGGTGAGGTTCACGCGGTCCACCACCCTCCTGGGCCCGTAGGCCTTCACCAGCTCCGAGGCCGCGAGATGCCTGCGGGCCCCGGTCACCGCTTCGCCCCCTGGTCGTAGAAGGCCCTCACCCGGCGGCTCCCCTGGCTGTCCACGAGGCTCCGGTTCTCGTCCAGGTAGTAGGTTATCTGGTAGCCGGTAATCGAGTTCTGGCCCTGCCACACCCTGGCTTCCCCGGTGAGCACCAGCCGCCTGGGCAGGGCCTTCGCCAGGTACAGCGCCCTGTTGGCCACCGCCATGCGGTCCCCCTGCTGGATCTTCACCGCGCCCTCCGCCTCCACCCGGTCAATCTCCTGGCCCCCCTCCAGGGGCGATCTGCGGGACGGGCTCCCGGAATCGCCGCCGTCCATGCCCGCGGCCCGGTCCACGGCCTCGGGAAGGCCAGCGGGGGGGGCGGCCGGGGGAAGGGCCTGAGGCGCGTCCGCGCCCTCCTGCCGCGCGGGTTCCGGCGGCGCCCCGGCGTCGGCGCCGGGATAGTCCGGGGCTCCCGCCGCCCGGTAGCTCCCCACGGGCTGGTAGTTCACCCGCATCGTGTCGCAGCTGATGATGAGATCCCCCTGGCGCGCCACGACCCTGCCCGTGAAGGTGACTATCCTCCGGGAATCGTCCGCGGTCATGTGGTCGGCCGAGATGGAGATGGGGCCGGAGGTGTCCAGGCCGCCGTCGGCCTGCCGGGGGCTCTGGGCAAGGGCCGGCGCGGGCGGGGACGACCACAGGGCGATGGCCGCGGCGAGCGCGGCGCAGGCCGCTATGGACGGGGAGTGCGCTTGGGATTTTGGCATGATGATTACCGGGAACGCCCGAGCATCAGCCGGACCTGCCCGTCGACCTCCAGGATGCCTTTGGCGGTGTCGTAGTTGAACCTCTCGCCTGAGAGATCCAGCATCGGGTCCTCCAGGCAGAACGGATCGTCGGAGGAGAAGATCCCCCTTGTCATGTCCAGGACCAGCCGGGGTCCCGTGAGCACCCTCCCCTGGGAGTCCGAGGTGCGGACGCTGCCCGTCAGGACCACGCGCTTGCTCTCGGGCTCGTAGCGCCCCGACTCCGCCCTGACCGAGAACACCCCCTCCGAGGTGAGGATGTCGGCGTTCACGTCCTTCAGTGTGAAATAGTCGCTGTCCTTGAAGTAGGACGCGGACAGGGCCCTCAGGGCCAGCGACCGGTCCCCGCCTCCGGTCTCGTTCAGTATTAGGTTCGAGAGCCGCATGTCCACGTTGGGGGGGAGCATGTCCTTCAGGCTCCCCGGCCTGAAGCCGGGGAAGTCCCTGGAGTTCCAGAGGAGGACCCCCAGGACCGACGCGAATCCCACCAGGAAGCACACTATGAAGAAGCGCAGGCG
>JAISEQ010000212.1 GCA_031264045.1 Deltaproteobacteria bacterium | reverse complement strand
GGAGCGGCCCGGCCGGGCGCGGAGTCCTGGCGCGGATCAGGGACCCGGTTCCCGCCCCGGCTAGGCCTGCGCGGAGGCGGAGAGCTCGGCGTGGGCCGTCCATTCCCTTATCTCCTCGGGGCTGGCGGTGGCGGTGCCCACCTTGCCAACCACGACCCCGGCGGCCAGGGAGGCGAGGGCCGCGCCCTCGGGGATGGAGGCGCCCGTCGCCATGGCCGCGGCCATGGCGGCCACCACGGTGTCGCCTGCGCCGCTCACGTCGAAGACCGCCCTGGCGCGGGTGGGGAGATGCAGGGTCTCGCCGCAGGAGAGAAGGAGCGTCATGCCGTCCTCGCTCCGGGTTATGAGGAGGTTCTCCAGCCCGTGGCGCCGCATGAGCTCCCTGCCCCCCTCGGCCAGCCCGTCTTCCGGGGCCCGGGTCAGATCCCTGCCCAGCGCCAGGGAGAGCTCCGCGCGGTTCGGGGTGACCAGGGTGGCCCCGCGGTAGCGCTCGTAGTCCGGGCCCTTGGGATCGACCACGGAAGGTATGCCGTGCTCGATGGCCTTGGCGAGGAGGAAGGAGAGCACGGCGGGGGTGAGGAGGCCCTTGCCGTAGTCGGACACGGAGAGCGCCCCCGCCCTCGGGAAGGCCTTTGCGGTCCCCTCCAGGAAGGCCGCCGCCACCGAGGGGCTCACGGCCCTGGTGGACTCCTCGTCGAAGCGCACCACCTGCTGGATGCCGGCTATGACCCGGGTCTTCACGGTGGTCGGCCTCTCCGGGTCCGTCATGAAGCCTGGCGACCCCTCCGAAAGCGCCCCGCCCAGGAGGTTCCGCAGCGCGTCGGCCTTGGCGTCCGCCCCCACCACCCCCGCCGCCAGCGCGTGGGTGCCGAGGGCGTGGAGGTTCATCACGACGTTCCCGAGACCGCCGGGGGTCCAGGTCTTGCGGCGGACCTCCACCACGGGAACCGGCGCCTCCGGCGAGAGGCGTGCCGCCTCCCCGTAGACGAAGCGGTCGAGCATGACGTCCCCCGTCGCGAGCACGTGGGCGTCGGGGAGTCTTTCCAAAAGCTGAAGGGAGTTATGGAACATGGTCGGGAGAGTCCTCGGGGAAGCTTTGCTGATCCGTCCGGCCGCAGGGGTCCCGGCAGGTGAGGCGCGGGGGCCCGCTGGACTGCAGTATAGCAGAGTCTGAGGTCCCCTCGCGCCGGCCGGAGTTTTCACCGGAGGGTCCCGGCGGGCGGAGGGTGGGCGCTAAGCCTGCGGCGAGGTCCCGTTCGGCCCGGCCCGGCCTGTGTTCCGGGCGTGTCCGGCACTCTCGGGCCATTCCTCGGGGCATTGCAGAATGAGAATCGGCATTTAAAAATTTTTTTATGATGGCTTGTGGAACGGCGAAAATGAACGTTTTCGGATTGAAACGTATTTTCATGATATTCTGATTCTACAGCGGTTCAGGTGACACGTTATCGGCGAGCGGCCGTTCGGCAGTATAACGATATGCCGCCCCTAACGCGAACGGGACTGACGATGCTGAGGCCATGCTCAAAGAGCTGGGCGTACTGGGTACAGTTCGGGCCGGATTTTCGGGACGTATATGGAAGGCGCTGAACGGCGGGGTTTCATGCTGAGGGGAAGTGGTCTCATGGTGAACGGTACGTTCCGAGATGAATTCGGATGAGGCCGGGAACCGGAGGATCAGGACAGGGCGGCGGGAATTTTCCGGCAAGGTCCGGATCCTTGTTCCGAGGGGCTTCTCTCCGAATGCCTTCCTGTCGTCTTCGCGGGGGAGGGTGAGGAACGGACGGGGTACGCTACAGGAAAAGTGACGCCGGCCTGTTTCGGAATCCGAAAGGATTCTGCGGAACGGGCAATTCGTGAAGGAGACGATGTCCCTGACCGTCGGCTTAGGGAAGGCGGACGGAACCGCGCCGGGAGGTTCCCCGCCGGTGCCCCCGAACCAGAACTGAGGTGTCCGACCGCTTCCGACCATTGTTGCGATCTCCTGCCCGGTGTGATTAAATCCTCATGTCCCATGCCTCTTCGTTTGGCCCGTCACCTCGCGGCATTTGCGATGACCGTGCGAGGTCTCCCCAAGCCGGGGGACCGGCCCTCACGCCGCACCGCGCGGCCGTCCCCTTTCAGTTTCCGCCCGTAAGCCCGTTTCCCGGTTCCGGGCAGTCGCCGGGCTCCCCGGCCGCGAGGGTCACGACGCCCCTGTGCGGACCGGGCGGGCGCCGGGGGGCACGGCGGCGGATCAGGGGGAAAAGGCGGCGCAATCCCTGAGACGGCACCGCATTGCCGTCCCGTTCCCGGCGGTCGCCGGGCAGGTGCCGGGGACATCCGGAACGCGATGTCATGCCCGTTGACCGGAGGAAGCCACATGAAAGCCGTAAAACCGATGTCGGCCCTGGCTGCGATTCTGGCGGCATCGCTCCTTGTCAACTGGTCCCACGCCGCCGCCCAGGAGGGGGGCGCGGAGGGAGTCCCTGCCGGAGAGGCGGGATCTCCTCCGCTCCCTATATACGGAGCGG
>JAISEQ010000207.1 GCA_031264045.1 Deltaproteobacteria bacterium | reverse complement strand
CGAGCGGCCCTCCGCCATGGCCTCGGCTATCGAGTCAATGACGGCCTCCAGCACCCGCCCCGCGTCCTTCCCGGAGAGGGACAGGACATCGCGGATGATGCGGATGAAGTCCGACCTGTTGACCGGCTTCGGTCCGCTCTTAAGCGTTCTTGCCATTATGGGGCAGCGGGTCCTTCCCGGAGCTCCCGCTGAAGCGGGGCGTCCGGCCTGGGGGCGTGGCCCGCTCGGGCGGGCCGGAGGGGGAACCTGGACGGGCCGACGCGGAAGCCGGCCGCCGGACGCGTCCCGGGCCGGGAAGGCGCGAGCCCGGCCGGAAGGGGTTTCAGGTCCGTCCGCGCCCGGCCCCGCTGCCGCGGCGCCGGGGCCGCCGGCCCGGCGGCCGGAAGTCTCCCGCGGGGGACCTGGAAGGGACTGACCGGGGCCGGGGCCCGCAGGCTCCGCCCCGTGCCCCGCCGCGCTGGGGAACCGACCGGGGCGCCCGGCCCGGGACGGCAGCGGGAACGGGGCGGCGGAGGCCGGGGGGCGGACAGGAGGCCTCTAGGATCTGAGGGTGGCCCCGAACTCCTTCTCGAGCGTGCCCGCGATAAGTTTAAAATAACCGCTTACCAGCTCTTCCGTCAAGGTCCGTGCGCAGTCCTGGAAGTACAGCCGGAAGGCGATGCTCTTCTTGCCCGGGGGAAGCCTGCCGCCGGTGTAGAGGTCGAAGACGGCGACCTTCCTCAATGGGTAGTCGCCCCCGGAGAAGGCCTTCTCCAGATCGGCCGCGGGCACCGACTCGTCTACCAGGACGGCCAGATCCCTCACGGCCGGGGGGAAGCCGGGGAAAGGCTCGAAGGCGGGGGAGACCGAGGGGGGAAGCGACGAGGTCTCCAGCTCGAAGACGTAGACCGGGCCGCCGGACTTCTTGAGGCCGAAGGCGTCGGCCACGCTGGCCTTCACCAGCCCCAGGTGGCCCAGGAGCTCGCCCCCGCGCCGCACCGCCGCGGCCTCCCTGACGTCCAGGTAGGGGGGCACGGTGCCGTCGCGGACGAATTCCCAGCTCTCGGTGAAGCTGGCGGCCAGGGCCTCAACGGCGCCCTTGAGGTCGAAGAAGTCCACCGGGCGCTTCTCCTCGCACCAGAGTGTGGCCTCGCGGTCGCCGGCGAGCAGCGCCCCCGCCATCGGGATCTCGTCGGGCGCGCCCTCCGGGGCCTTCTGGCGGAAGACCCGGGAGAGCTCGAAGAGGGCCAGATCCCGCTGCTCGTGGTACTGGTTGAGGCGGGCGGCATTCAGGAGGGACGGGACAATCGTGGTGCGGAGAGCCCCCTGCTCCTCGGAGAGGGGGTTCGCGACCATGCGGATCTCCCTTCTCAGCGGGTGATCCGCCCCGAGGCCCAGCCTGTCGGCGAAGTTCGCGTTCAGAAACGAGAAGCTCAGGAGCTCCGTGTAGCCCTTCCCCGCCATGAAGCCCCGGATCCTCTCGGCCGTCCGGTACGCCGCGTGCGGCTCCTGGGCGACGGAGGGGGGCTTGGGCAGGGTCGCGGGCAGGCTCCCGAAATCCAGAATCCGCATCACCTCCTCGAAGAGGTCGGCCTCGCGGGTGAGATCCGGCCTCCAGGACGGGATCTCGGCGTCGTAGAGGCAGATGGTGGTCTGGGATGGCTGGAGCCTGACGCCGAGATCGCCTAACGCCCTATCCATCTCCGGCTCCGAGTGGGAGGTGCCCAGGAGGGCGTTGCACCTGGCCGGGGTGAAGGGGACGAAGCGGGGCTTCCAGGGTCTGGGGCAACAGTCGACGAGCCCCGGCGCCACGCGCCCGGAGGTCAGCTCCGAGATGAGGGACGCGGCCCTGTCCACGGCCCGGGGGCACATGTTCACGTCCTGGCCGCGCTCGAAGCGGAAGGAGGCGTCCGTGGAAAGGCCCAGCGACTTGGAGGTCCTGCGGACGTTCACCGGGTTGAACATGGCGCCCTCGATGAACACGTCCTCGGTGTCCTCCGCCACCTCCGAGTTGAGCCCCCCCATCACGCCGCCTATGGCCACGGGCCGCTCCCCGTCGCAGATGAGGACGTTGCCCTCGGCCTTCATCACCCTCTCCTGGCCGTCCAGGGTGGTGAAGCGGGTCCCGGGGCCGAAGGTCCTCACCGCTATGCGGCCTCCGGCTATGCGTCCGAGATCGAAGGCGTGGAGCGGCAGCCCCAGTTCCAGCATCACGTAGTTCGTGACGTCGACTATGTTGTTGATGGACCTGAGCCCGAGGCTCATGAGCCTGGAGGAGAGCCAGACCGGGCTCGGCGCTGGCCTGGCCCCGTAGACCACCCTCCCGCAGTAGCGGAAGGCCTCGTCCGGGCACTCGATGTCCACGCGGATCTTCTCCGAGGCCGGGGGCCCGTCCTCCGCCACGGGGCAGGGGCGGCTCTTCAGGGGCCTCGCCAGGATGGCTCCGAGATCCCGGGCTATCCCCAGATGCGAGAGCGCGTCCCCGCGGTTCGGCGTGATTCCCACCTCCAGAATCCAGTCGCCGCGGCCGTAGAGATCGCCGAGCGGGGTCCCCGGGGCTATGCCCCGGTCCAGGGCCATGAGCCCCGAGGAGTCCTCGCCCACCAGGAGCTCCGCCTCGGAGCAGAGCATGCCGTCCGATGCGGACCCCCGGACAGTCATGGACCTCACCGTCCCCGACGGGAGCTCGCAGCCGGGCAGGGCCAGGGGGTAGAGCCCGCCCGGATCGATGTCCGGCGCCCCGCACATGACCTGGACCCTGCCCCTGGAGCCGGCGTCCAGGAGGCACCTGGCAAGGCCGCCCGGCTCCGGCCCGGACTCGAACTCCAGGACCCTGGCCGCCACCACGTCCATCAGATACCCCTTGAAGTCCGAAAGCCCCTCCACCTCGAGGCCGACCGTCACGAGGCGGTCGGCTACCTCCTCCGGGCTCAGATCCCCAATCTCCACGAACTCGCCGAGCCACGAGAGGCTTGCCAGCATCTTGACGGTCCTCCGGGCGCGGACACGGAAAAATCCGGCCCCGCTCCCCCGGGACATGACGTCCGGCCGGAAGCCGCCAGATACTGGAGCCGCGCTGTAACTTAAGATATTAGCACCGCCCACGGCTTCTTTCAAGGCCCTGAAGGACACGCCCAAGGACACGGGGACACGGGGGAAACGAGATCGCGCCGGGACACGGGGAGGACTGCCGGTCAATCGCGCTTGATGGTCTCCGGACGTTATGCTACAGTAGTTCCATACAGGCAGGGTTCAGGGGCTTTCCCCGGCGTATCGAAGCCCTCCGGGAAATCGGCAACTGGCCGCCCGGAGCGTCTTTCACGTTTTCGTCCACGTCCGGCCTGGCGCCTGCCCGGTACCTTAAGGATCATAATTCGGGGCCCGGCGCCTTCCGCGGGAAATCCCGGTACCGCCTGTACCGCCCTGGCCCTGCCGGTGCCGTTTTCCGCGCTGGAGCCGCCCCCCCCCCCGCGTCAGGCGCGGTTTCCCCGTGCGGTCGCGCCGGACGGCGTTCGCCCCGGGGCCCATCCGGTTTTTATCCCCGACCGGCGGAGAGCGCCTCGTACGCCCCTCCCGAATTTTCAGGACACTTCAGGATTTCCCGCCGGCTTCCGGCCGCATCGGAGGACAAAGAATTGGCAAAGAACCATAAGCAGATTCTGGCATTTCTCGTTTTGCTGTTTGCTGTTATGTTTGCCATGAACGGTACCGCTGCGGCCCTTCCGGACTCCGAAGTGCAGCAGCTGACTAGAATCAGCCCGGATTTCAAAAGGGCGGAAAACAGAATTTTGTCCATCTGGAAAAATCTCACTCCGGATCAGCGGAAAAGGATCAGGGACGAGCAGATTGGCTGGATAGAAACGATCCGCGACATCGAAGCTTGGGAACTGATGGACCAGGGCTTTTCAAAAGCTGAAGCTTACACGATAGTGACCGACAACAGGTCAGATTACCTCATCAATTACGCGAGGGGCGGACAACCGGAACAGTCGTTTGACCGGCCAAGCCCGCCACCTCCCGCACCAAGGGCAGAATCGCCGGACGATTCCCACGGCTGCACCGCCGTCTATGTCGGAATGATCTTCGGAGTGGAATATATTCTGACGGATACCCCAATAACAATTAACTACAAAGTTTTAGGCTTCAACCCTAAAACCGGCCAAGTCACCGGGGAACTCTATGACGATGATCACAGGGGAGAGGCTCCCGGCAATTTGACGTCCACCTGCCGCGAGGTCCTGTCTTCCCCCGCAAGAGATAACTTTAACTGAGGCAAGACGAACATCCGGACGAAAGCTGAACGCCTGGAGGAACACCGAACGCGCGGAGAAACGCTGAACTTCCGCGTGCCAGTCCGCCCGTCTAGGCATCGGGACGTTTTAATACAATTGCATAATATTTTTCAGAAATCGTTAAAATTTAAGTTTCGCGAAATGTTTATGGTACATCATGATTGTTTGTAAATGCAATAATAAATCTCGCGGCGATGGGTTCCGAACAGGGATTTGGAACCGTCTGGTCGGTGCATTCCGAACATATTCCAGCTTAGGGAACCCGCTTGTCTTCGCCGGAGCCGTATCCGGCAGAGACCCGGAGGCCGTGTCCGCTCGGGGCGCGACGGCCTGAAGACAGGCGAATAGACGGAGGACGGCGAGACCGGCATCTGCTGGCTGAGGACGGAATACGACAGGCGGAAGACGGCCAAAATCAGGAGCCTGTCCCTCCGGTGCTCGTTACGGACACGAAAGTGCCGTCAGGGACAGCCGGTACCGGATCGTCACCCCTGAAACCTGGTCCGAACTCCGAAGCTTCAACTATCTTGCGCGAGGAATCTCCCGGAGCTTGCTCCGGGGAGGAATCGCACAAGATAGTTGACGAAAGAAGAGAATAGGGCCATGCTTCAAGGCAAGTGAAAGCCGAAAGAAGGCCGAAGGAAGACCTGGAGCGCTTGCCTGAACATCCGATGAACGGTGAGGCAGGCGGGACAGGCTGCCCGACCGGAGGCACGGGCGGGGCCGGCGTGGCCGACCCCGACCCGGGCGATTCCGAGAAGTCCATTGCGTACCGACTCCGCCACGGCGGCATGCCCGCAGATGCGGGGCAGCCGGGGGAGGAGAAAGCTTCGCTCACGGGCTCCAGTGATTCAGCTCACTGCACGAGCTCCACGCGGTCCACGTCTATCGTGATCCCGGTCCAGTCCCTGTCCACCTCGCCGTGCAGGATAAGGGTGGTCTGGGGGGTGGCGTTCACGCCTCCCCAGTCATCGTCATCTATCTCGACCACGACGTCGGCGGTGCCGTCCAGGAAGATGTACTTTTCGCCGCCAAGGCGCTGGACTATCTTGCCTGAAATGGACACTGGAGTGTCGTCGCGCATCTGCTTGGCCTGCTCTATGGTGACGACCTGGCCGCCAGGGCCGGTGAAGCCGCCTCCCTGCGACTGGACCTGGGCAGTTGAGTCGGGGGCCTGGAACCCGCCCTGAGCGAAGGCTGCTGCGGGGAAGGCGAGCGCTGCGATCATGAGCGCGGGGAGTACGGATGAAAACCGGATACGTCTCATTGTAAACCTCCATCCAAGGCGCACGGGGCCCTCGGGAGGACGACCCCGGAATGGCAATTTCTGCGGCGGCAGGCTTGCCGTCCGCGTCGCTCGCGCGCGCCGGAACGTCCGAAACGCGAAAGAACGGCATATGCAATGCTAATGCCCCCGGAGGACGGTGTCAAGAGTCGTCGCGCCGCGAAATCATCGCCGTTCAACTATCTTGCGCGAGGAATCCCCCGGAGCTTGCTCCGGGGAGGAATCGCGCCCTCCTTCCCCGGATCTCACGGCGGCGGGGCGCAGGCGGCGGGAGGA
>JAISEQ010000202.1 GCA_031264045.1 Deltaproteobacteria bacterium | reverse complement strand
GAGGACGCCGGTGGCGATGTCTGTCCCGTCCGTGCAGTCTGACTTCAGGCCGAGCCTGGGCACCGTCAGTCCAATCCTCAGGGGTCGACGTAAAAGTTGCGGGGATTGCCGGACAGGATGGCCGGAATGGTTGGCCGGAAGGGGCTCCGCCGCATAGCCGCCGACCGTCGGTTCGCGGGCAGAGGCGTCAGGAGTTTCGGCATGGCGGTCGTTCCGGGCTCAGGCAATGCGGTTAGGCGGGAGCGGATGCGACTCCGCGGAGACCGGGCCGGACCGGAAAGCTCCGGGACCCCTGCCTGCCCGGCGTATCCGCCGCGTGGCCATCGGCACGGGCGCAGCCGCTTGGGCCGCAGTTCGGGCGCGCCATCCTAATGACGGGAAAGTTTCCGATCGCTCGCCCCCCCTCAGGCCGACAGACGAAACCGACGGTGCCGTGTACCGCAGGGAGTTCGCCAGGGCAGAAGGGTCCGGAAAGATTCAAGGATAACTTCAAAAATTTTATACGATATCGAAAATTGAGACGAATATCCGTGCGGGTACTGCGGCGTCTGCATGGTGGGACGTCCGGGTGAAGACGGCGGAACACTTACCGGCATCCCTGCAGACATAAACATCGCATCCATTTATTATCAGGTAAATGTCAATGTGCAAAAATTATATCTGGACAGCGGTTCGTGTTAGCAGTTAAATCTTCCGGCGAAAATTTCAGTTGGGAAACAGACAGTTAGCGTCAGCTTGGAGGTGCGTTTGTTTTGGAGAGTTGGCTGACATGGAACATCTGAAAAATTTTGCTTCCCCTTCCGCCAGACGCGAAAGAATAAACGGTATCTGCGACATCGCGGTTGCCTCGGGTTAAGATGAAGGCATGCCGAGTTTTGGGCAGCTCTTCCGCATGGCCTGTCCGACAATCCGCATGTCGGGAGCAAAAATTGTTTCAAGCGAAGGGAGCACGGATTTCTGTTAAGGGGGCGGCCCGACCCGCCCGCTGAAGGGGAGGGGGGTCCTCCTCCCTCAGCGTCCGCCCGAAAAGCGCAACCTGCGCTGGCCTGACGCGTCCTCCAGTTCGCGCACCATGACGTTGGGAGTGAGCTTGAAGCCCGTGTCGAGCACCTCGCGCCATGACACGAGCCCCGATCCGGCAGTCTCGCCGCGGCGCAGCGTGAAGTAGTGGATGCTGGCGTCGGGGGCGGCGGCCGACACCATGACGCCGTTGGAGGTGACCGTGATGAAGGCCTCGGAGGGGTTGCCCTCGCCCACGTCGAGCGCCCCGGCGAGCTGGCCGGGGCTGAGGTCCGCGGAGGGCGCCGAGGCGGAGGGGTGGAAGGCGTCGTGCACCGAGGGCTCGGGGAGGCCGGTGAAGTTGTCCACCAGGTACAGGAAGCCGAAGCCGGACGCCCCGCAGTCGCTGGGCTTGGGCTCGAAGGAGGTGAACGCGGCAAGCGACCTGCCGGGGGCCACGGCCACGAACTTCGGCTGGGTGAGCACCATCTCGAAGGCGTGGGGCTCGCCGGGACGGAAGACGGAGCCCATGTCCAGGTGCCTCTTGTAGCCTATGGAGGCGGGGGAGGCTATGAGGTCCGCGAGCTCGCGGTAGCCGGTGACTCCGGCGGCGGAGCCCAGACTCTGGGTGGGCACGTCGGTCACGGCCCCGCTCCTGAATACCTTGACCCCGCTCACGTTCACGAGGTTCGAGGCGTCCTGGGTCATGTCGCGGAAGGTGAGGAAGCCCGACTGGTTCAGTTCCTCCTTTATTCCGAAGAGGTACTGCCCGTGGTTCTCCACGCAGTCCGGGGTGGCGTTTCCCGAGCAGGGCTGCACGTCCGACATCGACCAGAGCCTCCCCGTGCCGAAGACCACCCAGAGGTTGCCTCTGGCATCGTAGGTGGAGTTGACGGCCCCCGTGACGGGACGGTCGGTAGCGAAGAACCTTTTGAGCCTCCAGCTCTCGGGCGGCAGGGCCTCGCCGTTGTGGTCCACGGTCTGGAGCCTGTAGACCGCCCCGGAGTCGCGGCCCGTGCCGCGCTCGCGGGCTACCGTGAGCCCGAAGTAGAGCGCGTGGTTGGTCCAGGGTGTCCTTCGCCGCATGGCGGCGGGCATGAAGGGGTTGTTGAAGAACGAGGCGGGCTCCGAGGCGGTGAGGTAGCCGGGAACTGTCCTGGACGCCGGGATCTCGCGCCCGGTGTCCAGATCGAGCACTATGAGCCTGGCCCTCTCGGTGCTCGCGCCCGCGTAGGGGGAGACGGCCCCCAGTTCCACCCTGGCCGGGGACGTTCCGCTGGAGCCTATGGGCCGGTCGGTAACGGGTCCCGACGGGAGGACCGCGTACCATCTGCCCTCCGAGCTCATGACGGTGGGCATGCCCACCGTGAGCCCGGCCTCCAGCGACGAGTAGCGCCACAGCAGGGCCGGCTCCTCTTCCGGGTCGGTGACGTCGAGCGCGAACACCTCGGAGAAGAAGTGCTCGGCCCCGACGGCCGCTGGATCCGGGACCGTTATGGGCCTGCCGCCGAGCCGCAGGCCGGCAATGAGTATCGTCTTCCACTCGCCGGCTATCTTCGCCTCGACAACCAGGGGCTTCAGGTCGGCGTAGTAGGCGTGGCGGTAGTCGGGATCTGCCAGGAACTGGAGATGCGGGAGAAGCGAGGTGGGCACGTAGGCCCAGAGCTCCGCGCCCAGCTCGTGGGGGGTTTTGCCGTCGCGGGACAGCGAGTACGAGACCGCGCCTTCGATGAGCCCCGACGCGAAGCCGGCGTTCACGGCGTGGAGCATGCCGTCGTTCGCCCCGAAATAGGCCATGAGCCTTCTCGCGCCGCGCTCGGCGCGGAACTTCCGGTAGGTGCCGTCACCGTAGAGGAGATCGAAGCTGGACGCCGGCGGCCCCGAGAGGATGGGCTTCGAGTTGAGGACGTCCCCCATGCGCATCGTGACGGGGGTGACGTCGTCGGTCCACGGGTCGCCCATGCGTCGGCTCCTGAGGCCGGTGGAGTCCACGCCCGTCACCCATTCCGCGAGCTTCTTCGCGGCGAGGTCCCTGTCGGTTCCCAGGCCCGGGTTCAGCTGCGCGTAGTTGGAATGGAGCATGAAGGAGGCCAGAAGCCGCATGCCGGGTATGTCGGCAGGCTCGAAGAGGTTGCGGCGCACGACGTATCCTCCGGGAGCCTGGGGGTTCGGGGTCGGGTGGCCGAAGTATATCCTCCTGCGGCCGTCCAGGGCCGTCGCCGGCGTGGCCCAGGGGCGGGGGCCGGTCAGGAGCTTCCGGTCATCGAGGCGGGAGAGCCATTTGCCCGCGTCGAAGAGGGCGTCTATCTTGAAGATGGACTCCGGCCGTCCCCTGGAGCCCTGGAGGAGCGTCATGGAGTTCGTGCCCCAGGCGTCGTAGCAGCGGCTGATGAAGGTTCCCGCGGAATAGCATGCGGGCGGGTTCATGGGCGGGGTCTTGACCGAACTGAAGGTGACGACCATGTCCCCGCGGCTCCCGTCCCGGAGGTTCCGGACCGTGAGCGCCCCGTCCCCGTCCGAGTCCTCGCGCAGGTTGCCCCACTTGTCCAGAAACAGCCCGAACACGCTGCCCGTCCAGCGCACCCGCTGGGCCGGGTCGCGCAGGCAGGTGAGTTCCGGGTAGAAGTAGGTCTGCACGGATATGCCGCCTCCCAGGACCGAGTCCAGGGAAGCGGACGACGCCGTGCCCGTGGACATGGATTTCGCTATGTTCCTGAAGGCGCTCTCAAGCATCCCCGGCAGCTGGGAGATGTTCACCGCCTGGAAGTAGTTCCTGGGCGTCTCCCCGTTGTCGCCCTCCCACTCTCCCGGATCTGGGACGCCGTTCGAGTCGGTGTCGTTGAAGCCTCCGAACTTCGCGGCAAGGAACAGCGGATTGGGCAGGAAGCGGTAGTCGGAGCTGGCCGCGAACTGGAAGACCCTGGAATGCGCCGTCAGATCCGGCACCCTGGCGCCGCAGCCCTCGGCCCCGGCGGTCGGTCCCCCCGCGTAGGGGCATCCCCTGGGCGTGAGCTTCGCGGAGGCGGGGGGGGTGTTCATGGTGAGATCCAGATAGGTCCCGTCGCGCACGGAGCCGCTTATCGAGTATCCCATGGCCATGCCGTTTGCCGTGCCCTTCTCCTCCCATTCGGTGCGGATCAGGAGAGCCTTCACCTGCTGCGGCTGGATGTCGATGAAGTCCTTCAGGGAAGACGCGCCCGCAGGGTTCCTGAACCTGTAGAAGGTGCCGCCCCTGACGGGCGAGTCGCCGGAATCTATCGGCACCTTCGCCGTCTCGCGCATGGAGGCGGGGGTGGCGGAGTCGGTCAGGAGATCCACCGTGAAGGTCACCTGCCCGTCACCCTCCCAGTCGCCCCCCATCTGGCTGTCGGAGAAGTTCACCTTGAAGGAGGAGTGGAACACCGTGCCCTTGCGGTCGGTGTCCATGTCCAGGATGAAGTAGTTGAGAAATCCCATTTCCGGATAGCCGGACACCAGGACCGAAATGTTCACCGGAAGAATGGCTATCCGCTTCTGCTCGCGCCCCGCGGTGTCCTTCACGGAGAACACCAGCTCCGGGAAGGGGGGGCTCATGGTGACCGCGTAGACGTCCACCCCCGACGGGGAGCGCCCCGTGGCCTCCGCGCGGTTGAAGTCGTGCGTGTGGGCGTAGTAGGCGGCGGCCGCAGCGCTGTAGGTGCCCATGGAGCTCTGGGCGTTGGGGCACACGCCGAACACGGAGGCCAGCCCCCTGGTGAGCGCCTTGGGGGAACAGCTGTCGGAGGTGCCCGTGGAGTGGTAGTACTTGACCGCCCCGGTGCGGTCGATGCCCTCGAGCCTCGTTATCGTGTCGAGGTATCTGGCCGTGTCGAAGGCTCCGGGAAGATCCGAAGGGCCGAGCCCGCCGCCGAGCGAGCCCCACACGGGACGGAGGTCGAGGTCAGTCCCCATCGCGTCCCCGTCCCATTCGGTCGTGATGTCGCTTATGAGGAGTATCACGGGGCGCGGGCACTGCGCGGCCCCGGATGAGGGCCGCCCCTGCGTCCAGCTCTGGGCCGCCTCGAAGGACGTGAGCGAGAGTATGGGGCTCCCCGGCGTGTCCGAGTCCTTTTCCGCGGTGAACTTGGGCGACGGGGACGGGGCGCCGGACAGGTACCTCGCGGCCTCGTAGACCATCTCGCCCATGGGGTTTCCCCAGCTGAACTCGTTGTAGTACCTGGCGCCCTCCCAGGTGCGCGGGTCAACGGAGTTGTCGCGTCCGGCAATTCTCAGAAGCTCCATGTTGCGGATGAGCCCCCCGCCCAGGAACTGTCCCGTGCGGGCGTTCACCGCGGGCACGTAGGCACCGGCCGGAAAGGGCGGCGTGCCGGTCACCGGACCAATGTGGTTGCGGAGCTTGGCACCGTTGTTGCGGATGGAAGGCCCGAAGCCGCCCGTCATGAGCCCGAACTCCATGGCTCCCGGACCCTCGCCGTACTTCTGGAGGAGCCCGGCGGGCTTCCACACGTCGTCCGACGCCGCGTCCGTGGCCCCCGGATAGCGCAGGCACCCCTCGCCCTCCCCGGTGTTTCCCGGGATGCAGGCACGGACGCGTATCCGGTAGACGAGCACCGTGGAGCGCACTGCGGGCTTGAGAACCTTGTCGTCGGGAAGCGGGCGGTTCACCAGCACCCAGTCCCAGTACCTCGCGTAGGGCTGGGAGGCGACGACCTTCTGGCCCACCCCGTCGACGCCGCCAATGTTGATGGACGAGCGGTCCGCGTCCCTCAAGACCCTCAGGGCGGGGAAGCGCGTCTTCTCTGCCAGATCGGATCCCCTCCCGAAGAAGTGGGCCGTCTTGCTCCTGGGTTTGGCGAAGGGGGTGTACTTGGTCACGTCGAAGTAGGCCGAAAGCGGCGTCACTTCCCCCCAGGTATCGTCGGAGCGCACCTCGGAGCCCCAGACCGTGGAGTCCGGCGGCACGAAGGAGCCTCCCATGTAGGTGTCGTTCGAGTTGTCTATCTCCCTCGCGCCCCCGTAGAGGATTTTCCTCACCGCGTCCATGCGGCTGGTGGAGATGTAGTTCAGCCAGTTGCCGCTGAAGGTGCCGGACCCGCTGTGCTTGACGTTCCGGCAGATGCCCGTGGCCGATCTGGGGGATATCACGAAGTCCGGCAGCCCCCTGGGCCTCGCGGCGTTCACCGCGGCCTGGGAGTCGTCCGCGACCGCCGCGCCCGCCCTCACGAAATACCCGTTCGGCTCCCCCGTCGCGTACTCCCCGTAGAGGCCCCTGTAGGTGGATCCCAGGTACCCGTAGCAGGATCTGCTGTCGAAGAAGCCCACGTACTCGACGCCGGGGTTGAAGCCGGTGTCGGCCCTCCCGTCGCCGTCCATGTCCAGTATCCCCGGGTACGCCTGCCCGAACATCTGGATATGCTTCGAGAGCACGATCAGGACCTGCGGGATGACCTCCGCCGTCGCCTGGAACGGGGCAGACTGGTACTCGAGCTTGTCCGGACCCGTCGGGAGGGGTGCCTGCGCCGCGGCCTCCCGGGGTGCGCCCGCGAGGGCGGCCGCCAGGGCCGACCCGAGCAGGAGGGCGAGCGCCGCCGCTGGGATGCTCGTCGGGGAAGCGGGGGCTCCGGCGGAAGCGGATTTCCGGCAGGGGGTGAAGGGCATGTAAGGCACCTTTCGTTCTTGGGTGGCCCGGCGGAGGGCCGGCGCGGGGGTCGGGCGCCCCCCCGGAGCGTCAAATCGGGACATCGAGCTGATTTTAACTCAGCGGAGTCCGAAAACTCAACCGAAGGGCCGTTTCTGCCGGTGGCGGAGCTTGCGGCGAAGGGGCCTTTCCGCCGAAGGCGGAGCTTCCGGCGAAGGGGCCTTTCCGCCGAAGGTGGAGCTTCTGGCGAAGTGGCCTTTCCGCCGAAGGGCGTCTCGTCCGGACCGGGCGCCTCCGACCCCCCGCCCGGCGGTCACGGGGTTGGGCGTCTCCGGTACGTCCGGCGGAGCCGGGACCGAGACCGGGAGCGGGGGCCGGGCGGGAGAGTCGGTCCGCGGTCCGGCGGCGCATTTGGATTCCCCGGAGCCGGGAAGGCGAGCTCGTCGATCCTTTCCCGATCCGCTGAATCACCATATTCGGTCGCCGCCGACTCATCGATTTCTTCTTCGGAAATACCTCGGCGACATATTACGGCGGAGTCATGAATGATATGGATTCTCATGATATCGATTTCAAGAGACGCGCCTGACGTCTGATATCGGGATCCGGGATGATAATTGTTAGGACCGGCATTGTTTGCTAACTCAGGGCAGGTGTGGTAATGTGGATTGATCTTCTGGCAGACTGGACGGAGCGCCTTTCGCCGACTTTTCACAGTCCCGTTAACGAACCTTGACAAGCCCTTTTCCTAAGGCCGCGGCCTACCGTGTTTCCGGGCGGCATCGAGACCCGGTCGAAACATTCCGGTAGGACAGGAGGAACGCCGCAGTCCGGGAAACCGGAAATCCCCTGACAGGATTCGGGAGAGACCTTGAACATGAAGCCGACAAGACGCTTCAACACCGCTGGGACCTGCAATCATGCAGACCATTACATGATACCTGCTATCCCGCGTCTCCCGGACGTAAAGGACATGATAGATGGCAAATACTATTTTGTTCTCCACGCGCCCCGGCAGTCCGGCAAAACTACATGTCTGCGCGCCCTAACCCATCAGATAAATTCTGAAGGAAAATATTTCGCTGTCACATGCTCTCTGGCAACACTTAGGGGTGCCAAGGACGAAGACGCTGCCATGCGCAAGATCGTCAGCCAGATGAATATCGGTTTAAGGTCCTCCCGTGCGGATGAGCTCAGGAATCTGGCTTACAAGTTCAACGAAATGAAATATATGGCCGATCCCGACGGCAGGGTTCGCCTCATTATCAATGACATATGCGAGGATTTGGACAGGGAACTGATAGTATTCTTCGATGAGGCCGACTGTATCGATGAAGATCCGCTGATAACGTTCCTGGCACAGATAAGGGACGGCTATCTCTTCCGATCCAATTCCCATGGAACCAGGTTTCCGAGATCGCTGGCTCTTGTTGGCATGCGGGACATAAGGGACTATCTCCACAGGGTCCGGCCGGAAGGGGAGTCCACGGGATTGGCCAGCCCTTTCAACGTCAAGAAGGAATCTCTGACGCTTGCCGACTTCACCGTCGAGGAAATCGGATCCCTATACGGCCAGCACACGGCGGAGACCGGGCAGGCGTTCATGCCCGAAGCGGTCGATCGGGCCTGGTACTGGACCGGAGGTCAGCCATGGCTGGTCAATGCACTGGCCGACAACGTTGTAGTTAAACAATTTAAGAATGACTATTCCAGGGCAGTCACGGGAACCGACATCGACCAGGCCGTACAGGATTTGATTCTGCGCAATCCGACCCATTTCGACTCTCTCGCGGAACGGCTGAAGGAACCGAGGGTCAGACGGGTAATGGAGGCGGTGATTGTCGGGGCACCTTCTTTTCCGAAGGGAGTTCTGCCCGGCGATGTCCTGTATGCCCGTGACCTTGGACTTCTGAAGGCCGATTCCGCCAAAGGAAATGTCTGGAACCCTTCCAATCCCGTCTACCGCGAGATAATCGCCCGGGCCATGATGGACAGCCAGCCGCTCCGGGAGAGCCTGCCCGATGATTTGACCAGCAGGTGGACGGACGGGAAAAGTCTCGACATGAACGGACTTCTCAAGTCATTTCAGAAATACTGGCGTGAAAACCGTCAGGCCATGGCCGAAGACAACGCTGTTGAAACGTTCGTATATGACAGCGTTGACCGGGCTCTGGTCTCCTACAAGCTTGCAGACAAGAAAGACATACATGAAAAAATCGTTGAAAAGATTATCGAAAATATTACCGGTTTGGCCAATGAAGCCTTCGCACATATTGTTCTGTTTGCTTTTCTGCAGAGGGTCTTGAATGGCGGGGCTGATTTTATCGCGAGGGAGTACGGACTGGGAAGAACAAGGGTCGACATATGTGTAGGGTACAAGGGAAGCAGCTATCCTTTGGAACTGAAGATCAGGGGTGCCGCGAACCGGAAAAATAGCATTGATCAGCTGTTGGGATATATGGACAAATGCGGCTAATCCGAGGGCTGGCTGGTCATTTTTGATAAGAATTTTAAGACGCCATGGGACGAAAAGCTGTTCTGGGAAACCGTAGACTGCGGTGGCAAGACAGTTCACATTGTGGGTTGCTGACGGCAATGCGTGTAATTCTCCTGCCGCTCCGCTTAAAACCGTTCGGCATAGCGCAAACATGTCAAACTTGATCGGCAAACTAAAACTGACATGCCTATCCGTTTTGAATGAACGCGCTGTCATATCTTTTTCTATAATTTTCTTCCATATTGTACACAATTTTAAGAATTCTATAGCCTCCGAAATAAATTTTCCTGAATGAAATTTTTTTCATCTTTATCCAGTTTTCACGAATGAAATTCTTAAAATTTTTTAGATCTCGTCCCTGATTGTCTTTTCTTCTTCTATAGATTCATAAAGGTTTGAGAAGAATTTACCCCGCCTCAGCCAGAGGTCCTCTGCCAGAGACACTCGGCCTGAAGGGATTGTCCAGGAGACTGTAAGCGTTTTTCCACATTGTTCCCTCGCGGGGGCCCACGGGTGAGCCCCGACACCTGAAGACTCGGGAACCCCGCGAATTCTCCCGAATGCAGTCAGCCTTCGAAAGGACTTGCAGACTTCTGGCAAAAGTCGGGCAAATCCCTTTGGGGAATTCCGTCGTCATCGGCAAGTTCACCTGCATTTTCTGACCGAAACGTGAACGGTCAGGTTCTTGCGATTCCGTTCCGGTTCAGGCGATTAATTCGAAACGGCACCTCCGGGAGCCGAATCGGTCTGTCGGGGATTCCGGGAGCCGGGTCAGGCTGGCCGCGTCGGGCCTTGAGCCGTCCCGCCCTCTTGCCTCTGAGTCGCTTCTGAGTCGCCTTTGAGTCGCTCCTGGCTGATCCATGTTGTTCCCGACCGGTCCTGCGAAATGCCTGAAGGACGGAGCTCCGTCAGTCCTGCGGACGAAGCGCTTCCGGAAGCGGTCGGCGCTCTGGTGGAAGGTGCCGCGTATCGGACTGTCCGGGTGACGGGCTTGGGCCGTTTCCGGTCGGGCAAGCCATCGGACAGTTGGCGTACGGGCCGGATGCCGTCGTCGCGTCTCCGGCCCGTGGCCCGGTGGCGGCGAGACGGCAGGGCCGGATCGTGACGGGGGGAATCGCGAGGCGGATTCGGGCGGAGGACGGGAAGGCTATGAGATGCGGGCTGTTCGAGAAGCGGTCCGGAAGGATTTTAGGATTGGGGGCAGGAGAGTGGTGGAGGAAGCGAGGACGGAGGGGGGGGAAGGGCGGAAATGCAACGGGAAGGACGCCAGGGAAGGGGAGCGGGAGGAAGTGCGGAACCGGAGCGGGAAGGACGCCAGGGAAGGGGAGCGGGGGGAAGTGCGGAACCGGAGCGGGAAGGACGGCAGGGGCGCGGAGCGGAGGGATATCCCCGCGCGGGGCGGTACCGCCCGCGCGGGTTCGTCCGGAAAAATCACATGTAGCTGCGGTACATGATGGTGATGATGGAGTTCGGGTCGTCGGCGCCCATGCGCGCCGGCTCGTAGGTCTTGGCGTTCACGGAGACGATCACGCCCACCTGCAACTTTCCTCCTCCGCCGGCGGATTCGGCGGGATCGCCTGTGCCGAGGCTCGCGCCATCGCCTATCAGCGCGGTGGTGTCGAGGTTCACGACGGCGTTGGCCACCACGCGGGAGCTCGCGTTGCTGCACGGGCCGGTCTTGAAGGTTATGTGGGGGTTGGGCGTGTCGGCGCCCGCGCCGGTGTCGGTGTATCTCTGCTTGAAGTCGTAGTTGGTGGCGGCCTCCGTCAGCTTCTTGTAGGTGAATTCCGCAGTGTTCAGGCAGACGTAGATGGGGTAGCGCGGAGAGGGCGAGAGCGAAGCCGTTTCTGAGGTGATGACGTTGGACACGTCGGAGCCCACCTGGTTCAGCATGGCCAGCGTGAGTAAGACCGCCACCCTGGCCATGGCGTCCGCCGAGCTGAAGGACTCGCGGCCCAGGCGGCTGTTGGCCGTGATGTTCATCTCGGTTCTGGTGTTGGACAGGATGACGATGCCCATGAGGGCCATCAGTATGAGCACCCCGAGCGCGAAGGCGAGCACGAGGCCCTCTTTCGCGCCTTTCCGGCGAACGGGGAATTCCGGCATTGAGCTTTGACTGGTCATGGCCTTCGTTTCCTCCGGCATCCTTTCTGGCGGACGGGCACGGGCGGCGAGGCCGCGGGGCCCGGCGCATGCGGTATGGGTCCCCGTCAGAACGAGAGTTCCGTCATGGCGGTGGCGTTGTTCACGGAATGCCTTCCGCTGTTGTCGCGCCAGGAGACCGTCACCTCGACCATGTTGCTGAACGTCGTGGGGTACTGCTTGAAGTACCGGAGCTGCACCTCGAAGGGGTACTCCCTTGCGCAGGTGGAGGCGGAGGCGCTCGGGCAGACCCTGTAGAGGCGGTCCGTCCACCAGGTGGCGAGGGGCCCGCGGGTGTCTATCTCGGTGTTCAGATCCTCGAAGGTGAGGGACTTGAGCCTCTCTATCTCAGACTCGGACAGGAACGTCGCGACCGTCATGAAGTCGGACATAGTGTTGCTTCTGAGGGCGCTGGACTGCATGAGGAGGGCGGCCAGGCAGCCGAAGGCGATGACGGCAATGGTGACGAGGACCTCGACCAGGGTGAAGCCGCGTTTCAGGCCCCTGCGGGGCACGGTTTCCGGGGCGTCGGGCTCGCGCAGCGCGTTCTTCGTGAAGGTCATTTTCGTCCCTCCTCTAAGGGATCGCCAGGGCGAGCGTCTCGCGGCTGGTGTTCACTCGGCCGGTGTCCGAGCCGAGTGTGAGCCGCCATCCCGGCTTGTCCGTTTCGGTCGAGCCGGAGTGGTAGAAGAACACGTCGAAAGGCCTGGGGTCGGAGTAGACCCGGCTGTCCGGCATGAAGATGGCGTAGCGGATCCCTGCGGGGGCGGGGGAGGCGCCGTCGTAGCCGACCGTGTGGTTCCAGTTGGCGACCTTCACGCCGTCGTTGAAGACGTGGCGGGAACCGGGCTCCGCGGTCCAGGAGGTGACGGAGGCCACGGTGTAGACGGCCGTCTGGATCTCGATCCAGCAGGGCGCCGCCGAGCAGTTCATGACGACGCGCACGGGCTTCTGGGCGGTGGCGGCCCGGAGCCTGGCCTTCTGCATCACGCTGTCCACCTGCTTGGCCTCGGAGGCTATCCTCTGGTTCGGGACCATCCTGGCCACTGTCGGGTAGATGATGAGCGACAGGATGCCCACGATGGCAATCACGACCAGGAGCTCTATGAGAGTGAAGCCCGTTCGGGCCTTTCGGGTCAGGGCGCTCATATGTTGAAGTTCCTAAGGTATATGGTTTCGATCAGCACGCTCCTCAGGCGGTTGTCGGCCGTAAGCCCGGCGCTGCGGTTGAAGAGGGCGGGACGCACCTTGTTGTTGGGGCCGTCCCCGTAGGGGGAGCGGGCGACGAGGCCCAGCGAGATGGCCTTGACCCTCTCGGTGTTCAGGGACGTCGAGGATATGTCCGGGTTGTTTGAGGTGAGCGAGAAGTCTACGGTGTCGTCCTTAAAGAAGTAGTAGACCTGGAAGTCCTCGATGTTGCTGGCGATGATGGAGGAGGTCCCGGCCGCGTCGTCGTAGTTGTCGCGGGCGACGTCGTGGAAGTCGGCCATGAGCGAGTTGGTGGCCATGTCCACGTAGTACGTGGTGAGGCCCACGTCCCTGAAGTTGAAGACGAAGGCGTTGGTCAGGCTGAACGGCGGGGTCATGGACGGGGAGGTGAATCGTCCGCCGGTCTTTATCGGAAGCTCGCTGGTCTTGCCGCCGGAGAAGCTCAACGTCCCGACCTGCATGAGCACCCCCTGGTCCCCGTTGCCCACGGCGATGATGTCGCCGGTCTTTATGGCTTCCTCGGGGATGTCGTCGTCGAGTTCCAGGGTGTTGCCCGACACGCCCTTGACCTTGGACAGCTGGTTCCCCGACTCGACCTCGGAGCGGAAGATGGTCAGCGTGTCGGGGTCGGTGCTGCCGCCGTCCACGCCGAAGATGGCCCGCGCGCCCAGGCCGCCCGGACCGGGAATGTCGGCGTGCCTGAACCATCCGGCCGCAGCTTCCATCTCGGAGGGGGGGTGGCCGGAAGTGGCCTTCTCGCGGGAGGGGGTCCAGATCTGCATGAGCCTCATGTCGGGTCCCAGGAGCGAGTAGCCGTTGCCGGCCATGCGGGCGTCGCGGCCCACGGTGTAGAGGGCCACGCGGAGGTTCTGGTACTGCTGGAGGTAGGCGTCCTCGCGCAGGTAGTAGCTCGCGTTGAGCCTGTACAGGGAGAAGGCCACGCCCGTGACGATCAGGGAGATGACCATGACCACCAGGAGCTCCACCAGGGTGATGCCGGTTCTGGCGCCCGGCCTTGGAGCCAGGTCCGGGTCGGCAAGTGTTTCGCGGTTCTTCGTCACGGCGCTGTCCTTCATGGGGGCCGGGCCCCCGGTCTCGTGCGTGCTCCGCAGGCGTCCGCGGTGCCGCGTCCGTCCCGGGCCTAACTCCGGCCGTCCCCGTCGCCCTCGGCGGGGCCTTCCTCTTCCCGCGCCTCTTCGCCGGCGCCGGCCTCCTCGTCCGAGGGCGGACCGGCGGGGCCGTGGGGCTGGGGCAGGGGGAGCTCGACGGTCTGATCGCGGCCTCTCACCTTGATCCTGGCTGCGTGGGGATCCCACCGGACTTCCAGGACGGCCGGGGTGTCCAGGGGGTTCAGGCACTCGCCCTCGAGGAAGAAGCCGTCCGAGGTGCGCGGCGACCAGAGCGTCAAGGCAGTTATGTCCTGGCAGAGGTCGGGTGCCAGGAGGGGTGTGTAATACTTGTAGAAGCGGGACTCGCGTCCCCTGTAGTCGATGTGCCGCTCGACGTGCCGGAGCCGCATGAGATCCCTGCGGAGGGCCATCATGTCCGGCAGGAGGAGGTCCCTGCCGTAGTCGGGCGGGGGCGGGGCCTCGACCGGCTGTTCTGGGGGCGGCGGCGCCCCCGACGAGTGGAAGACCCAGGCCAGGGCTCCCAGGAGGCCCGCCACCAGGAGCGCGGTGAGCCCCAGAAAAATCCATGTCTTCTTCGGAACTTCGGGGACCACGGGCAGGGCGTCCAGCACCTGCCCGAAGTCCGTCTCCCTGTGCCCGCCCATCTTGTCCAGGTCGAGGCGGTTCAGGATGTCCTCGACCTGCTTGCGGCGTCCGGGCTCGGGGCCCTTGGCGGCGGAGGACGAGAGGCCCAGCTCGCCGTCCAGGTCAGGCCTTTGGGGTCGGAAGCGCTCCCCGCACTTGGGGCACTTTATCCAGACTTCCTTCCCCCCGACGAGATAGCTGTCCGGCATGCGGAGCTTGGCCATGCAGCCGGGGCAGTGGAGAATCATTGCGGCTCGCTTGCGGCGGCTTCCGTCCCTGAGGGCCGGGCCTGCCGCTGCAGGCGCCCGGGCCGGGGGCCTCGAGGCGGGAAGGGTAGTGGGTCATGTGGATTCCCGACCGGGGCGGGACGTTCCCGAACTGTGTGGGACGGCCCTGGACGGGGCGCGCTCAAGCTCCCAGCGGCGCTGGGGCTCCGACCCTAATCTTAAAACCATCGGCCGCAGACAGTCAAGGCGCCGGGCCGTTCAGGAGGCCGGGCGACCGTCCGGCCGTCCCGTCCCCGGGCGTCTCCGGACTTATTGGAGTTTTGGTGAACCGAATCTCGCTTTCGGATGTACAAGCAGGGCCTGAAAGGCCAGAGACCTGCCGTCCGCCGGAGGGGCGGGCGGGATGGAAAACGCATGAGGATTAGGGGTTTCAAAGGCGGCACCCGTCTGGGTGCCGGCTGCCGCGCGAAGGGGGAAGGATTTTGGGCTTCGCGGGAGAAGTCAGCCGCCAGTCTGTCAAGCAAGTTTCGTGCCTCACTCGCCGAATCGGGATATTACGGCGGATGTGAGGGCATCGACCCCTTCCGGTCGTGTTCCGGGAACGGCGCTGTGCAGCCGCCGGGGGATGGCTGCGACGGCAGGCGGCGGGAACCGTTTGCCGGGTTTTATGCCGAACAGTCATGAAAAGGCGATAAATATAATAAATAAACAATATACGACATATTATAATATATTTTAGAATAATCGGAATCCTGCGGCGAGGAAAGCTCATGTCCGGTCACGGGTTCCCGAAAGCGGACCTTCAGGGCCGCATTCGCCGTGAGCTGCGGCAGGATGCGGCAGGGGCATGCATTACCGGCATATCCATGCCCGACTGGAACATGTGCGGCATCTGCGCCCCGCCGTGCCCGGTCCGGGAAGCGCCGTCCCCGGCCCCGGACGCCGCGCGGTCCGGAGACCCCTGAACCCGGGAGCTGCGGACGTTCGGACCGCCTGACAGGAGTCGGCGATCCTTCCGTATTTTCATATGATATTTTCTTCAGGCAAATGACTGCCGTCAAAACGGCGGGCCGGTGTTCTTGCGGGGACCCGGACGGGGAGCGGCGCCGGCCGTCCGGATTCCTGAACCCGCCGCCGGGGGACTGGCGCCGGAGTACCCGACGCTCCCCGGCAACGGCGGCAGGGCGGCTTTAGCGGTCATGGGTCATGGCGGCTGACGGCGGGAACCGCGGGGCGGGTTCCCGCGGGCAGGTTCGCGTCGGAAGATGCTGATGCGGGCGAGGTGCGGGACGCCGGGGCGACCGGCCACCTTCCGGGGGATCTCAATCCGCCTGCCCGCAGTTCCGGCGGCCCTCGGGGGGACGGCCCGGCGGGCAACGGCCCCGCCCCTGAAGTTCCTGCCCGCAGAAGCAGCAGGACGTCAGAGGATATCAGATGATTTCAGAAATGCTTATGCCTGTAAAAAATCACATTAGGATTTTTTTGCGTGTCTAAGTTAATATTAATTTATATTATAAGAGTATATATCATGTCAATAAGACTCAAAGAGATTTTTCAGATAATAATTAGCATTATTAAGAAATAAAACCAAATTTAAGGATAAAATAGCATTTAATAGCATTTTATAAGGATAAAGATGCTTGAATATCATATAAAAAGCAATAAAACTATCTTTAGGTCTTAAAGATATATTTTAACATGTTAAAATTGATATAAATATAACTTATATAAATAAAAGATTATATTAATGATTGCGCAGGGTCAGGCCCTGTTCCCCGCCCACGTCTTCCCCCGGCAGGAGGGCGCCGCGGCTCGGACATGGGCTCTGCGGTTTGGACCGGGGCCGGAGCTTCCCCTCGATGAGCCGCCGCTGTTGAGGCCGGGCCTGGGAAGGGCATCTGGCGAGTTGCGGGGAAAGGCCGGGAGGGAAGGGGGCTGCGGGAGGGTTCGGCGGGGGAGGAGGACGGCGGGTGAAACGTTCTGGGAGGGCGGGGAAGTCGGGGGATGCGTTCTGGGAGGGCGGGGGAAGTCGGGGGATGCGTTCGGGGAGGGAGGGGAAGGCTTGGTGGGAGGGGCGGGCCGACGGAAGGCTGAGGCCTGCGGAGGGGGGAAATGGCGGGACGGTCCTCCGGGGAGGGGGCGGAGCGGGCGGGCCGCTCGCGGGGGAGGGGGCGCTAGAAGCTTTCGCGGCGCCTTCTTATCTCCTCCCTCTGTTTGGTGAAAATCCACTGGACTATCTCGTTTTGGTCGGAGCCCAGGATGTCCGTGAACTCGAAGCCGTATACGAAGCGCTCGGTCGAGGCGGTTGTCGGTCCGCTCTGCGGCTCGCCGGAGGGGAGGATGCGCACCACCCTCCCCAGGATGTCCATAAGGCGCCCTTCGGTGTAGGGCAGGACCAGGCCGATCTCCAGGCATGTGCCGATGGGGAAGTCCGTGTAGTGTCCGAAGGAGAGCCCGAACTCCGAGACGTCCTGGACCATGGCCTGGTTCATGTAGTTCTTGCGGGTGGAGGTTTCCGCCAGGATGCTCAGTATGAGCGAGAGCTTCCGGTCGATGCGGGCGAGTATTATCTGGGACTCGCTCTTGAGCTTCGGGAGCGGCTCGGCGTCCAGGGCCGCCAGGCGCTTGACCGTCGAGTCCTGGCCCCTTATGTACTCGGCGGGGTTGTCGAGGACGTTGAAGAGCATCTGGGTGGGCATCATGGCCCGCAGGCCCTTGCGCCTCTCGTCACTACTGGAAGACATAGCGGTGCTCCTCGAGCTTGGGGTCAGGGCGGAGATCGGACGCCGCTCGTACCGTGTCCCGGCCCTCCCTCTTCGCGAGGTACATGGCCTGGTCGGACCAGTATATCAAATCTTCGGACGAATTGATCAGGAAATGTTCCGCAGTGGATATCCCCTGGCTTACGGTGGGGCGCAGAAGCGCGCTCCTGGTGGGGCGGCGGGCGGTGGCGAGCCCGGTCCTGATGCGCTCGGCGAGGTTCCGGGCCTGGTCCTGGCCGGTCCAGGGCAGGAGAATCGCGAACTCCTCGCCCCCTATGCGGCCCACGATGTCCCCGGTCCTCACGGTGCCCTCGAGGACCTGGGAGACCCACTTGAGGATCTTGTCCCCGGTCTGGTGGCCGAAGGTGTCGTTCACGCTCTTGAAGTGGTCGATGTCCAGCATGATGAGGCTGAGCGGGGTGTTGTGGCGCCCGGCCTTGGCGAACTCCCGGTCCAGGCACTCCATGAAGGCCCGGCGGTTGAGCAGGGAGGTGAGCGGGTCCCTGGAGGCCAGGCGCACGGCCTCCTGGTACTGCCTCGCCCTGAAGAGGTGCAGCGAGGCGGCCCAGACGAGCTCGTCCAGGCCCTCGGGGGCCTCGGGGGAGGAGGAGGGATCGGCGCACGGGAAGTCCAGCGCCAGGGTCCCGATCACGGTGCCCCTGAAGGAGAGCTCGCGGGTGAGGGAGGGCACCCTTGGCCGGGCCGGGGAGTCGGCGTCGAAGGAGAACATGCCCTCGGGCTCCTCGGGCCCGTCGTCCCGGACGGCGTCCCGGGCGCCGGAGGCGCGGAGGGAGGCGAGCGCCTCGCCCAGCTCGCCCGAGAGCTCGATGCGGGTCCTTATGCCGGGGGCGAGGGAGTCGCCGGCCGCGCAGACGGCGGCGGCAAGGGGGGCCAGCTCCTGGGAGCGGGCCAGGAGCTTGTAGATCTCGAGCTCGCGCTCGCTTTCGTCGCGGCTCCTGCCCACCAGGGTGGCCATGAGCTGGAGGCCGTCAAGCACCTTTCTTATGACGCCGCGGAGGCGGTCCTGGTCGGCGGGCTTCCTCAGCACCGTGAAGACGCCGTCCGTGACCATCTCCATGGCCCGGTCGAAGCCGGGATCGGAGGAAAGCACGACCAGCTGGCTCGAGAGCTTCAGCCTCGCCATGTCGTCCAGAAGCCTCCTGGGGTCGGGGAGGCCCGTCAGGGCGTCCGAGGCAAGTATCAGCTCGGGGCGGGCCTCGGCCATGAGCCTCATGCCCTCCTCGATGTTGTCGGCCCACATGATCCTCGATCCGAAGGGCCTGGCGGCGGCGCTTATCCTGGGCATCTCGGTCCCGTCCGGGTCTATCACGAGTATGGTGCTGGTCTGCATCGCTTTCCTCCTTGAGGCGCGCCGTCCCCGTTTCCGGGGGGCTGACGGCTGTATGTTCTCGCGGAGGTCCTCAGAGCAGTTTCGGTGCCATTTTTCGCCGGAGCCGTTGCGGTCTTCAGAAAATCCAATGATTGCAGCCGTTTAGTGCCCGCTTCAGGTCGCCCTAGCCTGACATGGCAGGAAAAGGCGTCTGCCGTGCCCAAGATATGGTGACAGGAGTCAAAAAAATGACACTCCGTAGCGGGCCTTGTCCCGGACCCCTGCCCCGACCGCATCCCGCTGGGCTTCCGGGGTCTCCGGAGCGCTCCTCGCCGGGCGTCGCGGGGCACCCGGGTGTGAAGCCGGGGTGACGCCGGTGTGATCCATAAGTAACGGGAGCTGTGACTCGAGCGTGACGGCAGGGACTGCTCGAGCCTTTTCCGAGACTCGAGGAAGAGACGCGGCGGCGGTGAAGGCCCGGACGCGGGAGTCGGAGACGAGCTCTCGCGGACGTCCGCCGGCGGCGGCCTTTCTCCAGCCCTGCCGAGGGCGGGTCCGGATCCGGGACCGTCCGTCCGCGGGGCCTCCGGGGCGGCCGTAGGGGAAGCCGCCGGACTCCGCCGGCATCGCGGGGAAGATGCCGGGACGCCCCGGCGGCGGCTTCCGGGCGGCACGGGCGGCCGGGGGCGGGGGAAGACCGGGAGATCCCGTCGACGCCGGGCCGGAAGGCGGTGAGGCTTCCGGCCCGGGCGGCGGATTGAGGCCGTCCCGGGCCGGGAGTGCCGGACGGGGTGATAGTTGGCATGCCGGCAGGGCCGCGGGGGAGAGTCGGGGTTTCTGTCTTCCGGGCCCGGTCTCCGGCCGGTTCCGGACGGGGGGCGGCGGAAGCTGCGGGGGAGGGCACGGAGGAGCTGCGGGGGGAGGGTCCGGCGGTAGTCGGGCGGAAGCCGGGCGGGGGGCTTCGGCCGCCCGCGCCGGAACTGGCTTTAGACGCGCGGATAGGCTAAACTCCGGTGGTTCGGCGGGCCGTTTCCCGTGCGCCGGTTCCTCGGCGCCGAAGCCTTCCGGTCCTGCAGGCGTCCGGCATCCGCCTTCCCCGCGCGAAAGGAGCGCAGCCCCCAGATGAAGATACTCTCCGTGACGCCCTTGGCCATTCCGGACCTGCTGGTCATCCGCGCCGCCCGCTTCAGGGACGGACGGGGCTACTTCACGGAGCACTTCCGGGCCTCCGACATGGACGCCCTGGCCCCGAGGCTGGGCGTGAAGGAGTTCAGGGTCCTCCAGGCGAACGAAAGCCGGTCCGCCGGGGGCGTCGTCCGGGGGCTCCACTTCCAGTGGAGCCCGTACATGGGCAAGCTGGTGCGGCCCCTCTCGGGCAGGCTCGTGGACATGGCGCTCGACATCCGCGTCGGGTCTCCCACCCTGGGGAGGATCGTGCTCTACGACATGCCATTCGACGCGGGCTCCGACTGGTTCGAATGGATCTGGCTCCCGCCGGGCTTCGCGCACGGGACCCTCTTTCCCGAGGAGTCCTCCATAGAGTACCTCTGCACCGGGGACTGGAGCCCGGCGTCGGAGGCCGGGATATCGCCGCTGGCGCCGGATCTGGACTGGTCCCTGTGCGCCCCCTCCATGAGGGCCGTCTTCGGGGACGTGCTCTCGCGGGGCGCCTGCCTCTCGGAGAAGGACAGGCACGGGCACACCCTGGCGTCCTGGCTCGCGCGGGAGGAGTCGGCGTTCTTCCGTGTGGCGTGAAGAGGCGCGCGCGGCCGGCGGCAAGGGCCAGGAAGTCCGCGGCCTGCGGCATCCCGGTTCCGGGAAAGGAGACGCGACTTGAAGGCCTTGATCCAGAGGGTCACCCGCGCCAGGGTGACGGAGGGGGGCGAGCCACTGGGCGCCATCGAGAGAGGGCTTCTCGTGCTCCTGGGCGTCGCGGCGTCCGACTCCGAGGCCAACGCCCTGAAGCTTGCGGCGAAGGTGGTGAACCTGAGGCTCTTCGACGACTCGGAGGGAGGAATGAACCTCTCGGCCGCGGACGTCTCCGCCGAGATCCTGGTGGTGAGCCAGTTCACCCTGCTCGCCGACACCCGCAGGGGCAGGAGACCCAGCTGGTCCGCCGCCGCCCCCCCCGGGAAGGCCGAGGCCCTCTACGAGCTCTTCGCGTCGGAGTGCGCCAGGACCGTCCACGTGGAAAGGGGCCGCTTCCGCGCCATGATGGAGGTGGAGCTCGTGAACGACGGCCCCGTGACGCTCATGGTGGAGGACCCGCCGCGCGAGCCGTAGGCTTTGGGGCTCAAGGCATTCCGGTTCGCGCGCCCGGCCCTGCGGCCCGCGGCCTCCGGGCTTCACGGTCCCTCTTCCCCGGGCCGTCCGGAGCCGGCGCTTCCGGGCGGGAGAAGGTCCGCCGGGATAGGGGGACTTGGGACGGGAAAGGGCCGCGCCCCGCGAAACCGTGCGGAGGCGCGGCCCTTCGTCGTTTTTTTTCGCCCGCGCCTTCTGGGAGCTGCCGGGATCCGATCCCCCGGCGTCCCGCGCGGGTCCGGCGTCCCGCGGTCGGCGGGAATGCCCGCGCGCCGGGTCCGGAAGTACGGGGCCCGTCGGAAAGGCCCGCGGAGCGGGCCTAGAACTGCATCCTCTGGATCTCCTGGTAGGCGTTCAGGACCTTGTTGCGCACCTGCATGAGCATCTTGAACGAGGTCTCGGCCTTGCTCATGGAGATGAGCGTCTCGTGGATGTTCCCGTTCCGGCCGGTGGCCAGCTCCTCCATGGCCGTCTTGGCCTGGAACTGCATGTTGTTGGTGTTCACGAAGGTGGCCTTCAGGTGATCGGCGAAGCCCGGCCTGGTGTCCCTGCGGACGGCGCTCGAGAGCATCTGGAGGGGCGCAGCCCCAGATTTGGCGACTCCTTGCATGCGGCGCTCCTTAAGGCGGGGGCCGAACCCCCGCGGATAGTCTACCTCAAGAGATCCAGGGACTTCAGGGCCATGTTCTGGGCGGCGGTGGCGGCGGTGATGTTGGCCTCGTAGCTCCCCTTGGAGGAGATCATGTCCACCATCTCCTGGACGACGTTCACGTTGGGGTAGAGCGCGTAGCCGAACTCGTCAGCCTCGGGGTGGGACGGGTCGAACACGAGCTTGAAGTCCCTCCTGTCCTCCATGATCTCGCGCACCTGGACGTCCTTGAGCTCCCCGTCCAGCTTCGGCCGTGCGCCCTTGGGCCCCGAGAAGTAGGGTGCCGTCTCGAAGATCGGCACCTTGCGGCGGTACGGCCCGCCGTCGGGGGTGCGGGTGGTGTTCATGTGGCTCAGGTTCATGGCCGTCATGTTCATGCGCTGGCGCTGGCTGGTGAGCCCCGACTGGCTAATGTCCATGGAGTTCAGGAAGTCCATCTGTCTTACCTCGATCCGCCTTCGCCTATGGCGTACTTAAGGGTGTCGAATTCCTTGGCGAGCATCTGCACGGTCGTGTTGTAGATGAGCTGGTTCTTGGTGAGGAGCGTCATCTCCTTGTCTATGTCCAGCTTGTCGTCGTCGTACTCGTCGTAGCCGTATGGGGACATCCTGACGGCCTGGCCCGCCCTGTCGAACGCGGACATCATGTCCTTGGCCGGGATGTGCCTCCGGCTGGTCTGGCGCACGTCCAGCTCCGTGCCCTTGCCGGGAAGCCTTTTCGCGAGCACCCTCTCGAAGTCCAGGTGCCTGGCCCTGAAGCCCGGGGTGTCCTTGTTGGCGAGGTTGGTCGCCGTGAAGTCGTGGCGGGCGAGCCTCAGCCCCAGCGTTCCCTGCATGATGCCGAACTGGCTGGAGAAGAGGTTGTGGTTCAGATCGGATGACATGCCTGCTCCTTCCGTGGGGAAGCGGGGGTCCGGGGGACGGCGGCGGCGCCGCCCGGAGGAAACGGGTAGCAAACGGCGGGCCAGCTTTTGCGGGATCGCCCCGCCCCGCCCGGGCGCCGGTCTTGGGTTCGGGAGGAGTTTCCGGGGGCCCGGCGCGGCCCGCCCTCGCCCCCGCGGGGTCTACTGCACGTGCGGCGCCGGAAAATCCGGCGGCCGTCGGGCCTACGGATGTCCTCCGGCGGAAGGGGCCCGGAGGGGCCGGTTTCGGGTGGACCCCGCGCGAGGCGCGGGGGAAGCGCTTCGTGGGGTGAAGGGGAAGACGCCGTGATGCGGGGGAAAGCGCGGCGGAGTCAGATTCTGCGGCACGGGGTGTCAGAAATCTCGCGGATGGTCTGAAAGGATCGGAAAGCGGTTGAGGAACGCCTCGCGGGCGGGGAAAGCTGTCGCGGACCGGACAGGGCGGAGACGGCACGGAGGATGAGGAAGGAGCGATGCCGCGCGGGCGGGGAAAGCTGTCGCGGACCGGACAGGGCGGAGACGGCACGGAGGATGAGGACGGAGCGATGCCGCTTTGGGGGGGGCCGCCCGCGGC
>JAISEQ010000362.1 GCA_031264045.1 Deltaproteobacteria bacterium | reverse complement strand
GCGCCCGCGGGCCCGGACGCGGCTCAGGCGGGGAAGCGCCGTCCGGGACCAGGCCCCCTTCAGGGTTTACCGCCGCCGTCCCCGTGCCCGGTCAGGCCACCTCTATCCCGAAGTTCGCGCAGAGCGCCGCGAGGCCTCCCGAGAAGCCCTGCCCCACCGCCTTGAACTTCCATTGGCCGCCGCGCCGGTACACCTCGCCGAAGATCATCGCCGTCTCGGTGGACATGTCCTCGGAAAGATCGAAGCGGACTATCTCCACGTCGTCGGCCTGGTTCACGACCCGGATGTAGGCGTTGGACACCTGCCCGAAGTTCTGGCGGCGGGCGTCCGCATCGTGGATGGTCACCGTTACCGCTATGCGGTGTATGTCCTGGGGCACGCCCGCGAGGTCGACCCTGATGACCTCGGCGTCGGCGGCCCCGGCCCCGGTCTTGTTGTCGCCGGAGTGCTCCACCGACCCGTCGGGGCTTTTCAGGTTGTTGTAGAACACGAGATCGTCGTCGCCCCGGACCCTGCCGTCGGCCCGGAGCAGGAAAGCCGACGCGTCAAGGTCGAAGTCGTCGCCGGTCGTCCCGCGCTCCTCCCAGCCGAGGCCGATGTATACCGACTTGAGGTCGGCCACGGCTCCGTCAAGCGAGATGTTGCCGCCCTTTACTAGTGAGATAGCCATTCCTGACGGGCCGCCTTTCGTTCGCATCGGAAAACGCTGGCGCGACCGCGCGTCCACGCCCCGGGAAGCCGTCCCGGGGCGGGCCGCGGACGCGGGCCGGAGGCGCGGGAGAAGATCCCGCGCCGCGGCGGGCTAGATGTTCACGCCGAAGTTCCTCGCGAGCGGCCCGAGCCCTCCCGCGAAGCCCTGACCGACGGCCTTGAACTTCCACTCGGCGCCGTTGCGGTAGATCTCGCCGAAGATCATCGCCGTCTCAGTGGACATGTCCTCGGAGAGGTCGAAGCGGGCGATTTCGGCCCCGCCGTCCTGGTTCACCACGCGGATGAAGGCGGTGGAAACCTGGCCGAAGTTCTGGTGGCGGGCATCGGCCTCGTGGATGGTGACCGTGACCGCAATCTTCGCCACGGCGGCCGGGACGGACTGGAGGTTGATGTTGATGACCTCGTCGTCGCCCTCGCCGGCGCCGGTCCGGTTGTCGCCCGCGTGCTCGACGGAGCCGTCCTGGGACTTCAGGTTGTTGTAGAAGATGAAGTCGGCGTCCCCGGACACCTTGCCGTCCGCCTTGAGCAGGAAGGCCGAGGCGTCCAGGTCGAACTCCGCACCGTCGGTGCTCCTGGCGTCCCAGCCCAGCCCGCAGAAGATGGCCTTGAGGCCCGGTGCCTCCTTGCTAAGGGAGACGTTGCCGCCCTTGCTCAGTGATACTGCCATTGAATGCCTCCTTGACACGGTTGTGACAGGATATGTCGCGCCAGGGCCGAGCGCCCAGGCAAAGATGGTGTTTGGTGAAACGTCGGCTTCCGCGCCGAGGCCGGCCCGCCTGCTTCGCGGCCTCCCGTCTCCGGGGGCCCTTCCGGCCTGCCGGTACCTCCGGCTTCCGGAGGAGCCGGTGCCCTCCCGAAACCTGGCGGCTCCCCCGCCTGGGGCAGTCCTTTCGGGGCCGCCCGCCGGGGCAGTCTTTCAGGGCCGCCCGCCGGGACCGTCTTTCAGGGCCGCCCGCCGGGGGCTGCCGGCGGCGGACCGCCTCTTCACCAGCCGGACGATCTCGCCTACCCAGAGGACCGGAGAGGTGAGGACTATGATGAGGATCCATTCCTTAAGAGTCAAGGGAACCGTCCGGAACACCTCGCCGCCGAACTGGGTCATCATGATCTGGCCCGCGCAGATGACCAGGGCGACCAGCATGAACATGCGGCTCTCCCTGAGATTGGAGAGCGCCGAGCGGCTGGAGCCGAGCATCCTGGCGTTGAAGAGGTTCCAGAACTGGAGGAAGACGAAGACGGTGAAGAAGACCGAGAGGTTGTGGCGGCCCTGGACGGTGTCCAGGTTCATGGGGAAGACGCCCTGCAGGCACAGGACCAGGACGAGGAACAGGGCCAGGAAGAAGCCGCCCAGGCAGAATATGAAGCGCGCCATGGACGGCGTCACGATGAAGTCCTCGGGGTTCCTGGGGGGGCGCTTCATGAGCTCCCAGTCCGGGGGCTCGGAGGCGAGGGCCAGGGCCGCGAAGGTGTCCATGATGAGGTTCACCCAGAGCATCTGTGTGACGGTCAGGGGCAGCAGGATGTCCAGGAAGGGGCCGAGGAGCGCCACGCTCACGGCCACGACGTTTATGGTCAGCTGGAACAGGATGAACTTCTGGATGTTCAGGTAGATGCTCCTGCCCCACATGATGGCCTTCACGATGCTGGCGAACGAGTCGTCCAGGAGGATGATGTCGGCCGCCTCCTTCGCCACCGAGGTCCCGGTGATGCCCATGGCGAGGCCCACGTCCGCGTGGTTCAGGGCCGGGGCGTCGTTCGATCCGTCCCCGGTGACGGCCACCACGGCCCCCCCCTTCTGCAGGAGGTTCACCAGGCGCTGCTTGGCCAGGGGCTTCGCCCGGCTCATGATCCTGAGCTTCCGGGCCGCCTCGAACGCCCTCTCCTCGTCCATGGCCATGAACTCGTCGCCGGGGACTATCTCCCCGGAGTCCGCTTCCCCGTCCCTCCGGAGAATGCCTATCTCCAGGGCTATCTCCCGCGCCGTGGCCTGGTTGTCGCCCGTGACCATCTTCACCGCGACTCCCGCGCCCGCGCAGGCCTCCACGGCCGGCGGGACCTCGGGGCGGACCGGGTCGGCTATGGAGAAGAAGCCCAGGAAGACGAGCCGGCCCTCCTCGGAAAGCGAGGCTATCTCGTCCGCCCGATACTCCGCGGGGAAGGCCGGGGCATCGGAGTCGAGCGGGAGGAGCCTCATGGCCAGCCCCAGGGTCCGCATGCCCCGGGACTGCTCGGACTTCAGATCCTCCAGGAGCCTGGCCCGGGCCGCGTCCGAGAGCGCGTCCTCGGTCCCGTCGGGAAGCCGCACCGAGCAGGAGCGGGAAAGGACTATCTCCGGGGCTCCCTTCACGTGCAGGGTCCGGAATCCCCTGAGCGCCCCCTCCCCTACGGTGGCCATGTACTTCCGCTCGGTGGAAAAGGTGAGCTGCCCCAGCACCCTGAAGCGGGCCCTCTCATCCCTGTAGTCGCGGCCGTTCTCGGCGAGCCACATGAGAAGCGCGCTCTCGGTCGGGTTCCCCAGTGGCACGGTGAGCCCGCCCCCGGCGTCCGCTCCCAGGTTCGCCGTGGAGTTGGCCGCCACCGCCTCGGCCGCCAGATCCCACTCGAGGCCCTCCTTCCCCTCCGCGCCGCCGGGTAGAGAGCCGAAGCTGAAGGAGGTCACCTTCATGCGGTTCATGGTGAGCGTCCCGGTCTTGTCCGAGCAGATGACGTTCGCGGCGCCTATGGTCTCGCAGGCGTGCATGCGCCGCACCAGGTTGTTCGCCGCAGTCATCTTGCGCATGGAGTAGGCGAGCGACAGGGTGACGCTCATGGGCAGGCCCTCCGGTACGGCGACCACTATTATGGTCACGGCGACCATGAAGTACCTGAGCAGGCTGAGCCCCGTGGCCGCCGGGATCCACATGGAGGGGGAGGACGGCACCAGGCCCGCGCAGATCCCTATGCCCGCGAGGACGGCGAAGAGGAGCGCTCCCGCCCCCACCGCCTGGAGCCAGGGCACCAGCCCCTCGCGGTCTATCCAGGCGTTCGCGGGGCGGGATCTGCCCGCCAGCTCCGCGGCGTCGAAGACGACCGGCACGATTATGCGCACCAGGGCCACCATGAGGCACAGGAACGCGGATATCAGGATGAAGACCTGCCCGCCGGTGACGGGGAGCCTGATGAACACGAACTTCTTGCCGTCGTGCTCGCGTTCCCCCATGGGGAGCGAGGCGGCGGACAGACGCCCGCCCGGATCCTCGGCCCTGACGGCGGCCCTGGCCGCCTCGGCCAGAAATTCGAAGTAGGAGGGGGGGTGGGCGCCGTATTCCTCGACGGTCCCCTCGAAGACCGTCTCCTCGTGGCCCAGATCGCCCTGGACCCCCGAGCGGACGGAGAGCACGGTGAAGATTATGAAGGCCACCGCGAAGGCGAAGACGCCTATGAGCTGCCCCAGGCGGCCCAGCTGGCGGTTTAGGGGCGTGACGGTCTCGGTCTCCTCGGCGGCCGATCTGGCGGTCTTGCCGATTTCGGACTGGTCGCCCACGGAGCCTATCCGGACGAGCGCGTGCCCGTCGGAGACGAAGGTGCCCCTCAGGACCTGGAAACGGGGGTAGGCGAGGGCCGTCCCGTCCGGAGGGCAGTCGGCCTGCGGGCGCTTGGTGACGGGGAGGGACTCCCCGGTGAGGGACGCCTCGTTCACCTGGAAGCTCACGGCGGACAGGACCTCGCCGTCCGCCGGGATCTCCTCCCCCTGCTCCAGGGCGCAGACGTCCCCGACCACCAGATCCTTCCTCGGGACCCTGGTGTAGGCGCCCCCGCGCACGACCTTCACGGCCTCGTCGTCCGAGACCCTGTTCAGGATGTCGAACTCCTGGCCGGCCTTGTACTCGTTTATGAAGCCCAGGGTCGTCGCGAGGAACACGGCTATCACTATGCCTATCCCCTCAGCGTACTGGCCCTCTATGACGCCGGCCAGGATGGCGACCACGGCGGCCACCAGGAGGATCCGTATTATCGGGTCCTCGAACTTCTCCAGGTAGAGCTTCCACCACGGGTCCCGCGGCGGCGGGGTCAGGACGTTCGCGCCGTGAAGCCGACGGCTCTCCTCGACCTCGGCCGGGTTGAGCCCGAAGATCTCGGGACGGGACTCCCCTCCGGCGTTCGATTTGTCAGTCATTGTTCGCTCTCTCAGTCTCAAGGGCCGGGACGAGCTCCCGGACGGTCGGTGGCGGTGCGGAAAGCGTGTTCGGGGCGCCGGCCGGGATCCGGCCGCAGCCGGCGGGAAGGGCGGCGGGGAGTTCCGCGTTCCCGGAGCGGCCGGGGCGCGGGGGGACGGACGCGGCGCGGCCCGGAAGACGTGGGTCTGCGGGCGAGGGCGGAGGCATCCTCCTGCCCGCGCCGTCACGGGCGGCCACAAGCGGGGAAGCCGGCGGGCGGTGATGAGGGAGGACGGGGAAGGGGAGAAGGCCTCCGGACGGAAGGCGATGACGAACCTGGAGAGGAGCCCGGCCCGCGACTCCGGGCGCAGGGCGGAAACGGACCTGGAAAGGACCCCGGCCCGCGACTCCGGGCGGAAAGCTCCGGCGGTCCCGGACCGGAAAGCGGCCGCGTCCGCAGGCGGCTCAGGGGAGCGTTCCGGTGCCTGAGGTTCCTCCGCCCGACCGGCCGCCGTGCGGGGCGCCGACCGTGAAGTCGTGGACGGCGACCTCCGCCACGCGCCCGCCGTTCTCCCGGGAAAGGCGGATCCTCTGCCCGCTGGCGAGGGGGAGGGTCCTGCCGGGGGGGATCGTCTTGCCGGTGCCCAGGATCTCTAGATCCCGCAGGTTCTGGTTCACGAGAATCCACTGCCCGTTGTGGTGGGAGAAGTAGCCCACGGGCTTCTGCCGCTCAGCGCTTGGCAGCGGCCCCTCCGGCACGAAGTTAAAGGCGTGCCTCCGGTAGATGTAAAGATCGTGGAACACGGCGAGGCTGGACTCCTCCGGACCCGTACCCTCCCCGCCGCGCCGCCCTTCCTCCCGGCCGAACTTGAGGACCGGGACTGACTGGCCCGCGTAAGGCCTGCCGCAGTAGGGGCAGGCGGGCGGCCCGGGGGGAACGAACGCGAACCAGCCGGAAGGGCAGCCGCTGCCGGAGCACGGGAGGAGGCTGTCCGCGGTCCGGAGGAGGCCGTCTTCCCAGAGCTTCGCGTCGGGGCGGGAGGGTGGTTCCTGCAGGCCGTCCGCGAAGGCCAGCTCGAACAGCCGCGACAGGGGGCCGGCGGAAGTGAAGGGAAGCTTCAGGGTATCCGTCCAGGGCGCCAGCCCGTCGGGGTCCTCGCGGGCGGACGCCCCCGTGCCGCCCGCAGGGTCCCGGAGCCGGGACAGGAGCTCCCCGTCCTCGGCGAAGACCGCCCTCCCGGAACCCGCGCCGCGTCCCCAGGGCGGAAGGCCGGGGACGCCGGGAAGGGAGGCGACGGGGCTGCGGCGGAAGAGGAAGCGGTAGATCAGGACCGCCAGCGCGTGGAGGTCCAGCGACCGGGAGGGCTTGAAGCGCACCGGACCGCCG
>JAISEQ010000346.1 GCA_031264045.1 Deltaproteobacteria bacterium | reverse complement strand
GAGAATTCCCTCGCATCCGCTCTTGACGAAGCTGAGAAAGCCATAAGGGATAAGGACTATGCCGGACCTTTCAGGGTGGCCGCCAAAGATATTATCTGTATGGCACTTGCTGTCTACGCACGCGACCAGGTGGCTGTTCGATTCGTAGACACTCATGTATGACGAAACCGTAAAAAGGCGGATAGGAATTTCTGATGAAGAGCGGACAGGAATTTCTGATGAAGAAATGGATGAGTCGGTGGAGACCGAAAATGGTGGTCGGGCGGTTACCAGCCTCTCTATCTGGTATGGTTTCATTCATCCTCTGGCTCCCAGAAACCTCAGACTGGGGGGATGCGAACGGTCCAAGGTAGCTCTGCCGACTTTTTACGGTTTCGTCATAATATCGCTAAAATATCCGTCAACAGGGTCAAAAGTGCTCTTGAAAATGGATGTCCCGTATTCCAGCTCCACTTTCAGGGTGGGATTCTAAATATTAAGGCATCAACTTCCCAGGTATTACTTTTAATAACAATATTTATGGTGATTGCGCTGTCGATTGTAAGATAGCCGCTGTGAAACAGTATTGGGATTGGATTGCGACTTTTGAGGTCAGATTTCTTGATTTCCTTTGAAGTTTAACTGTCCTGGTTTGGCTGGATATAAGCTATTGGATTTACCCTTTCATGAGAAGTCAGGCTGGGCGGTTGACCTGAATCTGCACAATATGGATATATTTTTTCCAGTGGAACAAGCGGAGTATCGAGTATAGAGTATGGATAAAGGTCATGGTCATTCTCCAGCAAGTAGTATCCATCGTACCATTGAAGGATATTTTACTTCTGCACTGCTTTGTCTTCGTCCATGGACATTTTTTCCTTCGGCTTTCAGGTAATCGAGAGTTTCCTCGTATCTGTCTTGAAACAGGAGTCAAGATCGCTTGTCGTGAAGCCGCAGATTCCCGAAAATTTTTTCAAAAGCCAAATGTCCATGAAATTGTTAGGACCTGAATCAAGGGCGGTCATTGCGAACCTGGTGATGCCGGTGATGCCGGTGACGAAGGTGGCGAAGGTGAAGTTGATGTAGTCAATGTCTGTTTTCATTGACTGGTAAAAATCATGCAGGCCATCCCGGTTGGCCTGGGCAAGCTTACGGTTCAATATATGCCTGGTCACCTGACCATCGTACTCGTCCACCAGGATGACCGTTCCGACACCGTATTTCTCTGAAAATACCTTCAAAAGATGCTCCAGCATAATGTCGAACGAAATCGAGGTTACGCTCAAGTTCTGCTCTGCGGCCATTCCCATCAAATGCTTCTCTATGTTGCTGATAAGGTCGTCCTGGGTGCTAATATCGGCATAGGCCATGTTGAAGTTCAGGGCCGGATGCTTTTCGAACCTGTAATCGCTTTTGTCGATCCATAAGCCATCGAAAAGTGTCCGGTCTACCTGGAACAGAGAATCGAAGGTTTTCAAAAGGAGCGTCTTTCAGAAGCTCCTTGGTAGTGACTGAAATGATTTCTAATGCTCATTAAGGAATTATGCTGCGGCTGAAAAACAGTTTAAAAATTGTATCATTTGTTGATTATTTTTCATTTATAGAATGCTATAGTTACGCTAACACTTGCTTGTATTCAAGGCGTCTGGTGAACTCTTGCTCGTCTTCAGGGCGCATGTGAGTTTCGTAAGATCGATTTTCACTAAGCCCGTATGACTCGTTGAAGGCGTTGCTCCGGATTTACGGGAATTCTGACAGAAGCGAAATGAATTTGCTTTAGTAGTTGTAGCGTCAGGAGTATTCCGGTTTTATGGAGAATATGCTGAAGTCCTTTATGATGGAAACCGGATATGGAAATTGCGAGTTTGAAGAGAATAACGGTGAAGGTAGTATTGTTGAATTTTTGAAGTCATTTTATCTGAAATGTTTTGATGATCTTAGACTATCCTCTGTCGAGGAGGACCGGGATGAAGATATGGAGCCTTTCGAATCGCTTGTGAAGCGGCCCCGACATCTGCGGAGGAGATTAAGAGGCGCGGGTTTCAGGCATGGTGCCGGTCGGAGGGTTCTGCAGACGGATATCCGTGCGGCTCGATCCTGAAGGAGGTTGCGGCGGGCCGGAAGCGACATGAGGGGGGGGTGCGTCATGTCTGGCATTTCGGGGTCCGGTGAAGTAGGATGGTCCTTTCGGGGCGGCTCCGGGGAATTCGGTGAGCCTGCCCCTGTCCTGGCCGGGGGAGGGCATCTCCGGATCCGCGGAAACCCCGTGAGCCCGGCATCCCTCCTTTCACGTTCTGGCGGGCCGTCTTCCCGGTCATGCGTCTCGCGTTTCGCCGCGGGGCGCACGGGCCCGGAAGCGCCGGATTATGCCGAATTCCCGAGGCGGCGATCCCCGGGTGCTTGACCGCGGCCCGGCACCGAGACCGCCTGCAGTCCCCGGGCGGCGCGGGTTCCCTGTACGGGCGCTGGAGACAGAGCATTGCACCATCGGCGCGGAAACGGATCTGAGGCGGGCTTCGTTAAGGGGTTGGACCCGCGCCTGAAGCTGATGGTGCTCGTCCTGTGGTCGGTGGAGCTGGCCCTGGTCCCGACCCTGACGGCGGCGGCCGCGGGCCTCGCCGGCTCGCTGTGCTTCGCGGCCGTCTCCGGGGCACTTCGGGATCGGGGATTCTACGGGAGGCTGCTCGCGGCAAACGGCTTCCTGGTCTTCATCTGGCTCCTCCTTCCCCTCTCCTTCTCGGCCGGCGGGGAGCGGGTCTTCTCCTTCAGGGGACTTGCGGTCACCGGAGAGGGCCTGGCGCTCTCGGGGCTCATAACCTTGAAGGCCCTGGGCATCACGACCGGGGCCATGGCGCTCACGCGGGCCACGCCGGCGCTGGAGCTCCTGGCCGCCGCGAGGTCCCTGGGGGCGCCCGAGAGGGCGGTGGCGCTCACCCTCATGACGGTCCGCTATATTTCCGTGGTCGGCCGGGAGTACCAGAGGCTCCGGAACGCCATGAAGGTGAGGGGCTTCTCGGCGAAGATCAGCCTCCACACTCTCAGGAGCTTCGGGAGCCTCGCGGGGATGCTTCTGGTGCGGGGCATAGAGCGAGCGGAGCGCGTTCGCGCCGCCATGCTCTGCCGGGGCTGGACCGGGCGCTTCTGGATCCGGACGGGCTTCCGCTTCCGGTCCGGGGATCTGGGCTTCGCTTTCCTGGCGCTCGCCCTCTCCGCCGCCGCCGCCTTCTTCGCCCTTCCGGACCCGGCATCCCCCCCGCTTCCGGGGACAGGGCCGTGAGCGGGGCGAGCGGCGTGAAGGCCGGTAGGGCGAACCCGGACAGGCAAGGGAGCGGGAACCCCGCCCCGGGCGGGAGCTCGTCCCGAACGCCCCTGATTGAGCTGTCCGGAGTGACTTTCGCCTGGAAAGGGAGGCCCCCCGTCCTGGAGGGTCTCGACCTGAGGGTATGGGACGGAGAGAGGGCCGCGCTCACCGGGGGGAACGGGGCGGGGAAGACCACGCTCCTCTCTCTCGTGATGGGGCTCCTCCGGCCTTCGGCGGGCACGGTGTCCATTCTCGGGAAGCCGATGCTCTCGGAGAAAGACTTCGGAAGTTGCCGCCACCGCCTCGGCTTCGTTTTCCAGGACGCGGACGACCAGCTCTTCTGCCCCACCGTGGCCGATGATGTGGCCTTCGGTCCTCTGAATCTCGGGGCAAGCTCCGAGGAGGCCGAGCTGAAGGTGACCGAGGTCCTGAAGACCTTGGGTATGGAGTCCTTCCGTGACCGGGTGACCCACGACCTCTCCGGCGGCGAGAAGCGCCTTGTGGCCCTGGGCACGGTACTGGCCCTGGCTCCCAGGATGCTCATCCTGGACGAGCCCACCAACTTCCTGGACAGGAGCGCCCGCGAGAGACTGATGGAGATTCTGGAGGAGCTTGGCCTCCCCATCCTGGTCGCGAGCCACGACTTCGAGTTTCTGAAAAGGGTCTGCGGCTCCTTCCTTGAGCTCCGGGACGGGAAGATCCATCCCCTTGGAGCTTTGCCCTGAGGTTCTGTTCCCGTGAAGTGCTCCGGATCCTGGTCACCGGAAGCCTCCGGCCCCTCCGCGCCGGGAACCGGGTCGCCCGGAAGTCTCCGGCCCTCAAAGTCAGGACCCGGCTCAGCCCGAGGCACTGGCCCTCCGCGCCGGGAACCGGGTCGCCCGGAAGTCTCCGGCTCTCAAAGTCAGGACCCGGCAAAGCCCGAGGCACTGGCCCTCCGCGCTGGGAACCGGGTCGCCCGGAAGTCTCGGCCCTCAAAGTCAAGCCCCGGATCACCCCGAGGTACTGTCCACAACTCCACGGTTCGGGATTCTGCCCCATTTCCCCGACTGCCACGGGGACACCGGAAGCTGCAGTTCCTCCGGGGAATTGGCAGTCGCTTCGGGATCCGGCAGGATCGGGGGCGGACGGCAGGGACGCCTCGCCGACCGGAACATATACGGACGGCTCCGTGGGTGCGGGTGCCGTTGGCTGGGCCGCGACGATCACCCGCTACGTCCTCCCTGCCCCCCCGTCGGTGTCGGCGTCCGTCCGACTCATCAAGCCCTGGCCGTTCACCCGTTGCCGCGGCCATCGTCCGAGAGGAGGTCCTGTTCCGGACAGGCCTGTAGGTTTCCCGCCCGTTTCCTGGCCTGTCGGCATGGGGGAACGCGAGGCGGCCCGACCGCTCCGCCTGGGGGCCGCTTGCCGACAGGAGCTTCAGATTCAGCGCGTTCGGCGGCTGCAG
>JAISEQ010000323.1 GCA_031264045.1 Deltaproteobacteria bacterium | reverse complement strand
GGACAACCGGAACGTCCGGAACGTCCGGAACCTCCGGGACATCCGGAGCCTCCGGGACATCCGGAACGTCCGGAGCCTCGGGAATATCCGGAGCCTCAGGAGCCCTTGCCGCTGTTGTTCCTGACCGCCGCGGCGAGGCGCTTCAGGACCGCCTCGGGCACGTCCGGCTGGCCGTCCCGGACGTTGTAGAGGGCCCGGCACTTCTGGTTGGAGCAGGCGAAGAAGTCGTAGTCCATCCCGGTGTTCCGGCTCGTGCCCGTGCGGCGGTAGAGATCCGATCCGCAGCGCACGCACTTGAAGCCGCTGGGCAGGTTTCTGGGCGGCTGCTTGGCTCCCGGAGCGCCCCGGTCGTCCGCGTAGGTCGCCTTGCAGGAGGGGAAGCCGGAGCAGCCCCAGAAGTTGTAGCCGTTCTCGCCCTCCTTCACGATGTGGCGCAGGGGCTTCCCGCAGTCGGCGCAGAGGTGCCCGGACAGGGTGGCCGAGGCCCTCACGCGTTCCGGGCCAGGGGCCCCGTTCGCGTCATCCCAGGCTCCGCCGCAGGAGCGGTTCGTGCAGGACCAGAAGTTCCAGCCGCGGCCGGCGGGGCCGTCTGCCTTCGTCTTGCGGACCAGCGGTTCCCCGCATTTGGGGCACTTGCGGGAGGTTTTGACCGTCCTGCGCATGCTCGACGGGTCGGGCCTGCCCTCGGAGTCGTCGAAGAAGGCCCCGCAGCCGTCGTCGGAGCACTTCCAGTAGTCGTAGCCGTCGCGTCCGGGTGCGGAATTCCTCTGCATGTGGATGAGATCCATCCCGCACGAGGGGCAGGGCACGCCCGAGGGGCCGGCGGGGGGGCGGGCGCTGGAAAAGTCCGGGGCACCGTCCCTGTCGTCGAAGAAGGTGCGGCAGGCGGGGCCGGTGCAGGACCAGAAGTCGTAGCCCCTCCGGTCGTCGGTGGCCTGCCGTGTCACGTGGCGCAGCGGCGCCCCGCAGACGGAGCAGGCATGCGCGGTCACGATGGAGACCTTGCGGGTCGAGGGGTCGGGCGCACCGTCCAGGTCCTCGTAGGAGGACCCGCAGGCATCGGACGTGCATCTCCAGTAGGTGTAGCTTTCGGAGGGGCTCCCGCTGCGCACGAGGTGGCGGAGCGGGGACGAGCAGGCCGGGCAGGGCACGTCCGTCTGGCCTCCCCACGGGCTGTCCCAGTCGGGGGCGCCGTCCCTCGTGCCGAACCTCGCCCGGCAGGAGCGGTTCGCGCAGGCCCAGAAGTCCCAGCCCCCGTTGCCCTCGATGTCCGAGTGCCTGACGTGGTGGCGCATGTTCCCGCCGCAGGAGGGGCAGAGGTGGTCGCTCCCGACGACCATCCTCAGGGTGGCCGGGTCCGGGGCGCCGTCCAGGTCGTCGTACATGGATCCGCACGCGCCGTTGGGGCACTTCCAGTAGTTCCAGGTGTCCCGTCCCCCCGATCCGTCGCTCACGAGGTGCCGGAGCTTCTCCTGGCAGTTGGGGCAGGGGACGTCCGTCAGATCCCTCGGCCCCATGGGGGGGCCGTCGAAGTCGGGGGCGCCGTCCAGATCGTTCCACCGGCCCGGGCAGGCGCGGTCCGAGCAGGCCCAGAAGTTCCAGCCCCGGATCTCCGAGCCGTCGGGGGCGACGGAGGGTTCCTTCACGCTGTGGCGCAGGGGCTTCGCGCAGCTGGGGCAGACGAACTCGGCCGATATGAACGAGACCCTGCGGGTGGCGGGGTCGGGGGCGCCGTCCAGATCCTCGAACGACGACCCGCAGTTCGGGTCCGGGCACCTCCAGTAGTTGTAGGAGTCGGCGGGGGTGGCGCCCTTCCTCTCCAGGTGCCGCAGCATGGTCGAGCAGACCGGGCAGGGGACGTCCGTCTGGGAACGGCCCCCCTCCAGGGCCCCGCCGTCGAAGTCGGGGGCCCCGTCCAGATCGTTCCACCGGCCCCCGCAGGCGCGGTCCGTGCAGGCCCAGAAGTTCCAGCCCCTGATCTCGGAGCCGTCGGGGGCCGCGGAGGGCTCCTTCACGCTGTGGCGCAGGGGCTTCCCGCAGCTGGGGCAGGTCACGTCCTCGCGGACGACGGAGGTCCTGCGCGAGGCGGGGTCGGGCGCTCCGTCCAGATCCTCGAAGGAGGACCCGCAGACCGGGTCCGGGCACCTCCAGTAGTTGTAGGAGTCGGCGGGGGTGGCGCCCTTCCTCTCCAGGTGCCGCAGCATGGTCGAGCAGACCGGGCAGGGCACGTCCGTCAGATCCCTGAGCCCGGGCGGGGGGCCTTCGAAGTCCGGGGCCCCGTCCAGATCGTTCCACCGGCCCCCGCAGGCGCGGTCCGTGCAGGCCCAGAAGTTCCAGCCCCGGATCTCGGAGCCGTCGGGCGCCGCGGAGGGAGCCTTGACGCTGTGGCGCAGGGGCCTGCCGCAGCTCGGGCAGGTCACGTCCTCGCGGACGACGGACGTCCTGCGGGTGGCGGGGTCCGGAGCGCCGTCCAGATCCTCGAACGAGGATCCGCAGTCTGGGTCCGGGCACCTCCAGTAGTTGTAGGAATCGGCGGCCGTCGCGCCGTTCCTCACCAGGTGGCGCAGGAGGCTCGAGCAGACCGGGCAGGGCACGTCCGTCTGGCCGGCGGTGCTCGCCTGGGGGCCCGACTCGAAGTCGGGGGTCCCGTCCCTGTCGCCGTAGCGGGTCCGGCACGCCCTGTTGGAGCAGGCCCAGAAGTCGTAGCCTCCGGTCCCGTCGGGGCCGGGCTCCCTCATGCTCCGCCTGAGCTTGTGCCCGCACTCCTCGCACTCGAACTCAGAGTCCAGGAGCACCCTGCGGGTGGCCGGATCGGGGGCCCCGTCCGCGTCGTCGTAGTTTGAGCCGCACTCCGGGTTCGGGCACTTCCAGTAGTTCCAGGAGCTCCGCGCGTCCGGCCCGCTGCGCACGAGGTGCCTGAGCATCTCCTGGCAGTGCGGGCAGGGGACGTCGGTCAGGTCCCGGACCCCCCTCCCCTCCAGATCCGGGGTTCCGCCGTCGTCGTCGAAGCGGGCCTGGCAGCTCCGGTTGGGGCAGGCCCAGAAGTCGTAGCCCCCGGTCCCGTCCGGTCCCGGCTGGCGGATGTGGTGTTTCAGGAAGGTCTGGCACTTGGGGCACTGCTCCACGCTCTCCAGGGCCACCCTCCTGGTCGAGGGGTCGGGGGCCCCGCCGAGGTCGTCGAAGGACGATCCGCAGGAGGGATCGGCGCAGCGCCAGTAGTTCCACGAGCTCTCGGGGTCCGGGCCTTTGCGGATCAGGTGCCGCACGGGGCCCCCGCAGCTGGGGCAGGCGTGGTCCGGGTCGGCCGATCCCCCGCCCGTGAAGGGGCTCTCCAGGTCGGGCTCGCCGTTCCGGTCGTTGTAGCGGGAGCCGCAGTTCCGGTCCGAGCAGGCCCAGAAGTCCCATCCGGTGGAGCCGTCCGCCCCGGTCTCCTTCACGGAGTGCCGCAGGGTCCTCCCGCACGCGGGACAGAGGAAGGAGCTTTCGACGGTGCGCCGCATGGTCTGGAGGTCAGGGGCGCCGCCGCCGTCGTCGTAGGACGCCCCGCAGGACGGATCGAGGCACTTCCAGTAGTTGTACCCGCTGCCGCCGTCCCCCGACCTCTGGACGTGGCGGATGCTTCCCCGGCAGCGCGGGCAGCGGTAGTCCGGGTCCGGGACCCCCAGGAACGCGGACTCGAAGTCGGGCTCGCCCCCGGCGTCGTTGAAGCGCTTGAAGCAGTTCTGCCCGGAGCAAGCCCAAAAGTTCCAGCCGGGCTTGCCGTCGGGGACGTCGTCCTTCATGTTGTGCTTGAGCCTGGAGCCGCATTCCGGGCAGGTCCTGTCCGTGAGGACGGAGATCCGCCGCGAGGACGGGTCGGGGTTCCCGTCCCTGTCGTCGAAGGAGGAGTTGCAGTCCAGCGTGTTGGAGCATCTCCAGAAGTTCGCGGGCCCGGTGCCGTTCCCGCCCCTCACGAGGTGCCTCAGATCGCTCCCGCAGATCGGGCATTTCCTGGACGGCCGGTCCGCGCCGAACTCCTCGGGGGAGTCCGCCCCGTCGGAACCGTCCCCGGAGTCCCGCAGGGGGCCCTGCCCGCCGGGGCCGGCGGCGTCCGCGCCGGAGGCGGTCGGGAAGCCCCCCGCCCCGTCCGGTCCGGCTTCGGCGGCCGGGGCGGACGGGTTCTCCAGATCGGGGTCCCCGTTCATGTCTGGCCAGCTGCCGGCGCAGTCCGCGGAGGTGCAGGTCCAGCACCTGGAGCTGCCCGAGGCGTCGTCCCTGTCGGTCACGGAGAGCGGGCTCCCGCACAGGGGGCACTCCTTCGCGGAGATCCTGGTCACCCACATGGTGCCGGCGTCGGGCCGGCCGCCTGCGTCCGCGAAGGACGCCCCGCACTCGAGCCCCTGGCACTGCCAGTAGTTCTCGGCATTCCTCCCGCCCTCGGCCTTCCGGACCACGTGCTTCAGGGGCTCGCTGCAGCAGGAGCAGAAGTGCCCCGAGACGGGGGCCGCTCTGAAGCGCGTCTCCGCGTCCGGCTTCCCGTCCAGGTCCGGGAAGAAGCTGCGGCAGGCGCGGTCCTGGCAGGCCCAGTAGTCGTAGGCGGCGGGGGAGCCCGGCCAGGGGTCCTTCCGGTAGCGCCTGAGCCTGCCCTCGCAGACGGGGCACGGCTCCTCGGTCGCGGCGGAGACGCGCCTGGTGGTCCAGTCGGGGGCGCCGTCCCTCTCGTTCCACATCGACCCGCAGGAGTCGGAGGAGCACTTCCAGAAGGGGGGCTTGGGATCGGCGCGGAGGACGCGCCTCACGGGGTTCCCGCATTCGGGGCAAGCGATGTCGTCCTGCCGGTCCGGGTAGTCCGGCCTGCCGTCCCTGTCGTCTATGGTGGTCATGCAGTCGTCCTTGGAGCATCTCCAGAAGTTGTAGCCCCCTTCCTGCCGCGAGCCCCCGCGCGTGAAGTGGCGCATGGGGCTCCCGCAGTCGGGGCAGGTGAAATCGGTCACGGGCGAGCTCCGGCGGGAGGCCGGGTCGGGCTTCCCGCCCAGATCGTCGTAGGAGGTCCCGCAGTCCGGGTTCCTGCACCTCCAGTAGTCCCAGCCCTTCCCGTCCGGCCCGGGGGCGCGGACCATGCGGGCGAGGGGCTCCCCGCAGGCGGGGCAGGCGGGAAGGGAACCCCGGTCGGAGAGCTGCCTCCTGAAGCCCCTTATCTCCTCCTGGAGGGTCCCGAAGGCGTCCCTCACCACGGGCAGGTAGTCCGCCCGGCCCTCGGCTATGCCGTCCAGGCGCTCTTCCAGGTTCCTGGTGAAGCCGTACTCCAGGAAGCCGAAGGACCCCTCCATGAGGCCCACGAGCGCCTCGCCGGTCTGGGTGGCCTCCAGCTGCCTCTTCCTGTTCTCCGCGACGTAGCCCCGCCGCGAGATGTTGCCCATGATGGAGGCGTAGGTGGAGGGCCTCCCGATGCCGCGCCTCTCCAGCTCGCGGATGAGCGCCGCCTGGGTGTAGCGGGCGGGGGCCTGGGTCCGGCGGGTCCTCACCTCCCCCAGGGAAGGGGAGACGGAGGCGCCCTCGGCCAGGGCCGGGACGGGGTTGTCCAGTTCCGGGTCCTCCTTCTCGTCCTGGGCCTGGTCCCTCGGGGTGAGGGTCCTCCAGCCGGGCGCAAGGAGCCGCCTCCCCCTGGCCTCGAAGACCGCCGTGGCCTCGCGGGGGCCGGCCGCGGGCGGCCCGGTCCCGGGATCCCGCCCCGGCGCCGGGGGGCCCGCCCCGCCCCCTTCCCGGACGTTGTCCGCGCCTCCTCCGAGCCCGGCCAGGAGCCCTCCGGCGGGTGCCCTGCCCCTCCCCGCCGTGGGGGCGGGGGCCTCGTAGGGGGGGAGAACCACGGGGGCAGCGAGCGTCGCCCGGACGGACTGGTAGACGGCGTCCGCGAGCTGGGAGGCCACGGCCCTGAGCCGTATGAGGCGGTAGAGGGCCTTCTCCCCGTCGGTGTCGCCCGCCTCCTCGACCCCGGCGTGGACGGGGCGTATGGCCTCGTGGGCCTCCTGGGCCCCCTCGCGCCCCCTGAAGATCCTGGGCTTTTCCGGGAGCGGCCAGCCCCTGTTCCCGGCGAGGCGGCGGATGTCCGCCACCGACTCCTCCGAGAGGACGGGGCTGTCGGTCCTCATGTAGGTGATGTGGCCTCCTTCGTAGAGCTTCTGGGCGCAGGCCATGGCCTCCTCGGGATCGAGCTTCAGGGCGTTGAAGGCGGCCTGCTGGAGGGTGGACGTTATGAAGGGGGGAGGGGGGGGCTGGCGGGTCTCGCTCGAGGCGAACGAGCGGACCGTGAGCTCCGGGACGGCCGCGAGGATGCCGGCGGCCGTCCGGTCACGGAAGAGCTCCTCGCCGGGGGGGAGGAGGGGTTTGGCGTTGAGGACGGCCTTCCAGGTTCCCGGTGCCCCCTTGTCCCCGCCGAAGAAGAGATCCACCGCATAGTGCCGGACCGGGGCGAAGGCCCGGATCTGGCGCTCCCTCTCCACCACGAGCCTCAGGGCCGGGGACTGCACCCTGCCCGCCGAGAGCTGCCTGCCCGCCGCCTCCGAGACCGCCGGGGAGACCCCGTAGCCGTAGAGGCGGTCGAGCACCCTCCTGCCTTCCTGGGCGCGGACGAGGTTCATGTCAATCGGCCGGGGCGACTCCAGGGCCTTCCTGACCGCCTTCTCGGTAATCTCGGTGTAGGTCACCCGCCTGGGGTCCGTGAGCCCCAGCGTCTGGGCCAGGTGCCAGGCTATGGCCTCGCCCTCCCGGTCGGGGTCGGGGGCGAGGAAGACCTCGGAGGCCGCCCCGGCACGCCCGGAGAGCTCCCTTATGATCTGCTCCCCGCGCTCGGTGTTCACGTAGCGGGGCCTGAAGTCGGGGGGCCCGACGCCCACGGCCTTCACCGGCAGGTCGCGGACGTGCCCGAAGCTGGCGGCGACCTGCCAGCCCTCCGGCAGGAAGGAAAGGAGTTTCTTTATCTTGCCCCGGGACTCGACGATGAGGAGGTTCATGAATGAGGATTTGAAGGGGGCCGCGGGCGGCGGCCGGGTCGGAGGCATGGAGGGCCTGCGGACGGAAGGCCGCGGGGAGCGGGTGCCCGGCGCCTCGGGGCGGACGGGCGGGCCGGGGCGGCGAGGTTCGGTAAGGCCGGCGGACGGTAGGGCCGGCGGGTGGGGCGGCGGTTGAGGCTCCGGAGCCGCCAAGGCGGAATCCGGGGGACGGACGGCAGGATACGCATGCTTAAGGTAAGCACGATTTCCCGCAGTTCAAGGGCAAGTATATTAGTTTAGGGCCTGGGCTGCCAGTTGATTTTGAGCTGGGCGTCCGGGAGCCTGGTTTCGGGGCTTCCGGAGTGCCCGGGCCGGGGCGCTGGCTACGGCGGAACCGGAGCGGAACCGGCCGTCCCCCGGATCCGGAGCGGGCAGGAGCGCTTCGGGCCGGGGCTGGCGTCTCCTGTCCCTGTTCTTTTCCTTTCCCTCTCTCCCCGTCTCATCGTCCCTCTCCTAATTTTCTCCTAATCTCCTCATCTCTCTCCCAATTTCCTCGCCCCTCTCCAAATCTCCGCGCCTTCCCCCTCCGCGGCTCCGTCCGGACTGCGATCCCGAATGCCCGGCGGCCTCGGCGGCTCCGCAGTCAGGGCCTGACCGAATACCTTTCGTCAATCGGAAGCGTCCGCCAATCGGAAGCGTCCGCTGAAACTGGACGTCCGCGGTGCGGGAAGGAGGGGAGGACGTCCGTTTTCCCGCGTTTTCGCAGTCCTGAAGACTCCGGAAATGCGGGTTTCGGGTCCGGGGAGGGCGGGACGCGAGGATATGGAAATGAAAATGCCCAGTATTTTAGGGCATTTAGGGCAAACGCCGCGTCAACAAATTAATTGTCAAACAGGTCGCCAGATGCTAATATCCCCGAACGGGTCACATGCGCCGCGTTCCCGGCCGAAGACCCCCGCCGGATCCCCAGGGGGTCCCGGGGCCTTGCGGGACGCGTTGCGCCTACGCACGCCCTGAGAGATTTCGCGCCTTTCCCGCCACAGCCCGCCCCGATCCGGCCGGGCGTGGGCGGCACATCCCCCCCCTGGCCTCCCCCCCCACTTCCAGGAGTTTTCAGAATGACACCACTAAAGAACAACGATGCCCTGGGCATCGTGAACCGCGGCAACCCCTGCGAGTCAGGCCTCTGCACCCTCTGCCAGGCCAACTGCGCGGGGCGCTGCGAGGTCTGGCTCAGCTGCCTCAAGGGCCGCGAGCTCCTCTACCCCCGGGACTTCGGGGGCATCACGGCGGGCGCCGGGAACCTCCGGAGCCAGGGCATAAGCTACGACACCGTCAGGGTGATGGGCTCGCTGTACGGGGCCTGCGACGCGCCCCCCTCGGCCGCCAGGGGCGACGCGCTCTTCACCGAGGTCGACCTGGAGACCTCTTTCGGACGGGATACCAAGACCAAGTGCCGCCTGCCCTTCATGGCGGGGGCGCTCGGGTCCACCTTCATCGCGGCGAAATACTGGGACGCGATGGCCGCTGGCTGCGCCGTGTGCGGCGTGCCCATAGTCATAGGCGAGAACGTCGTGGGCGTGGACCGCCAGTCGATCATGGCCAACGGGCGCATCGACAGCAGCCCCGAGATGGAGCGCAGGCTGGCGTCCTACCTCCGGTACTTCGACGGCTACGGGGCGGCCATAGTCCAGCTGAACGTCGAGGACGCCAGGAACGGCGTGGCCGAGTACCTCGCCCGCAACTACCTGGACAAGGTGGTGGTCGAGCTCAAGTGGGGCCAGGGAGCCAAGGACATCGGCGGCGAGATCCAGGTGAAAGACATCGAGTACGCGGACTTCCTCAAGGCCCGCGGCTACCTGGTCGACCCCGACTGCTCCAGGGACGAGGTCCGCGAGGCCTACAGGGCCAAGTCCATTGACGGCTTCGCCAGGCACAGCCGCCTGGGCTACACCAACCTGACCAGCTGGGAGCAGGTCCGCGAGAACTTCCTGGGCGCCGTGAAGGATCTGAGGGCGCTGGGCTTCAAGCGCATATCCCTGAAGACGGGGGCCTACGGCATGGAGGCTCTGGCCCTGGCCATCCGCCTCTCCTCCGAGGCGGGTCTGGATCTGCTCACCATAGACGGGGCGGGCGGCGGCACCGGCATGAGCCCCTGGGACATGATGGAGCACTGGGGCGTCCCGCCGCTCCTTCTCCACGCCAAGGCCCGCGAGTACGCGGCCCTGCTCGCCGAGGACGGCGCCCGCGTCTGCGACATGTCGTTCGCGGGCGGATTCGCCAAGTCCAGCTCCATCTTCAAGGGCCTGGCCCTGGGGGCGCCCTACACCAAGATGATCTGCATGGGCCGCGCCATGATGATCCCCGGTTTCCTGGGCTCCAACATCGAGGGCGTCCTGAAGCCCGCGAACCGCGCGAAGGTGAACGGCAACTGGGACTCCCTCCCCAAGACCGTCTCCGAGCACGGGGAGACCGCCGAGGCCGTCTTCGCCGCCTGGCACGACGTGAAGAAGCGCGTGGGCGCGGACGCGATGAAGGAGATCCCCTTCGGCGCGGTCGCCATGTGGGGCATGCTGGACAAGCTCGGCGCGGGACTCCAGCAGCTGATGGCCGGCCAGCGCAAGTTCACCCTGAAGTCTCTCGAGCGTACCGACATCGCCGCCGCAAACCGCGAGACCGCGCGGGAAACGGGGCTCTCCTTCATAACGGAGATAGGCGACGAGAGGGCCAGGGAGATTCTGAAGAAAAAGTTCTAGGGACCCTTCTTCCGGCCCCGGGGCCGCCGGAGGGCTCCCCGGGCCGAACGGCCCGACCTCTCCCGTCGCTCCTGCCTCTCGGGCCTTTCGGGACTTTCGGGTCGCCGGCCGTCCCGGCATCCCCCGGTCGTCCGGACCTGAACCGAATGTGCTCCCCGGGATCCGGGGGGCGGCTTCATGCCGGAGTGGCCGCCCGGGAAGGGCGGGAAGCAGTCCGGAAGGAACCGTTTTCCGCCGGACAGCTGACTGATGACTGACTGGCCTGAACGAGTCGGCCCCCGGAGGCGTTTTCGTCTCCGGGGGCCTTTTCGTCTGAGCTGCCCCCCGAATCCTGGAGGAGATTTTGCGTCTCGGCCGATGATGCCGCCGCTCCGGGAGCCGGCGGTCACGCCGGAGATCAGGAGGAAGGGAGAAGGGTTTAAGATGGATTACGTGACGGGCAGGGCGGAAGCAGCGGCTTGGTCTAGATGAGTTGCCAAGAAAAAGATTAGTAATTTCAGTAGTTTAAGTTCCATGTATTCACCAACTGCGAAAGTCGGGCCAGCTCATGATGTGTCTGCGGGTTCCCACGATACAAGCCGTATCCCTAGCGTTGTGCCCGCGACGTTGCCGTAAGCGGGTCACCCGGATGGGGTCCGAAAGAAAATGTCGTTTTCGCATCGATTTTCTTCGGTTACCCCTTGACGGGCCGAAACAAGTGCTTACAGTTCATTAAGTCCCCCCAAAGATGTCCTCGCGAGGCTACCGGCGGCAGGCGGCCACCTCCGAAAGGCCGTCCGGCCCGGCGGTCGGACACCGGCGAGCTTTTTACGCCTCCCGTCCGGGGCGGAGCTGTTCCCGGCTCTCGCCGATCCGGGAGAAGGCTCCCGGCCCCTCTGCCCGGACGCGTCGGTGCCGCCTGCCGCCTGGCGGCCGACGGCGGGTCACTTACCCCTGCCTCAACGGAGCGCCGTGAATGGCCCGGCAGCGGGAAAAGACCCTGCCGAATTCTGTTTTACACGCATAGAGTTTTGCCGTCGGACTCCGGGCGCGACACCCCGGATCGAGACGGATGGCCGCATCACGGACCGCTGCTCCGTCCTTTCCGGATGGACTTGGTAAGCCGGGGTCCCCCCGCCCGAGCCGGGCAGGGCCCCTTGGACGTAGACGCCTTTCCGCCTTGCGGCCGACAGTCGGGTTTCATCATGGTCTTCACATAGCTTCCGGCCTCTGCCCTGGAGTTTCAGGAGAAATCCGCCTTCGGGCGGTCATGTTTTCCCGCCGCGGCAATAACGATCGTCCGATTGGTTCTCTTGCTTCCGGCGGGAGTGGCTCGCGGGCAGCCGTCCCCGGCGCGTCCCGGCACCCCGGATCTGCCGGGAAACTCGGGGTCCGGACCTGCATGGCCGTGCGCCGCCGCCTCGGAGCTTCGTGCGCCAAAGCCCGCAGGGATGCCCTTGAAGCGGGCCATGCCGTCCTCCTTCAGCATCGGGCGCGGTGCGGAACCTGGACGGGACAGGCGTTCCCCGGAGCGTCCGGGAACGTGGCTCCGGCATGCGGCGGGCGCCCCGAGCTGTGGAGATTCGGCGGGCACCGGTGCTTCGGATGGCCCCGGTGCTGTCGGGGTTGACGAAATGTCTGCCGCCATAGCCGGCGCCTTGCCGGCCGCATCGGGCAGTTTTCAGGGCGTCCCCGGCTTCGGGCATGGGCAGCGTGCGCCTTTGCGGTCGGCGGCGATGCGGTTTTGCGGGACGTCGGAGCGGGATTTCCCCGCACCTGAAACTACGGATTAGCCGTTGAGATTTTCGAGGCGACGGAAACTGAGCCGGACCTGGATCCGGACGCGGAGGAACTGATGGAGACGTACGAGGTGACTGAGGCAGGGATTTTCGTGGAGCCGGAGACTGAGACGGCGACGAAGACTGATCCGGAGACGTACGGGCTCATGGAGATATTCGCGGCGAACGAGACTGAGCCGGACTTGGATCCGGACGCGGAGTAACTGATG
>JAISEQ010000270.1 GCA_031264045.1 Deltaproteobacteria bacterium | reverse complement strand
CCAAAACCTTGATTCCACTGCGAAAACCCCTCACTTGACCTTTCAGAGGCCAAAGTGCTTAGGCAAGGGTTGCGCGAAATGACGAGGATTTGGCTTAAATACAGGTGCTTTCGATGCCGAGGACGTATAGAGTTCATCCTCTCGTCCGGGGAGGGATGAGTTTTCGCAGCGGAATCTATCCTTCAGACCGGCACCGTTTCGTCCCCACGGCCTTCCGGCCTTCCTCCTTCCGGCCTTCCGCCCGCCCCGCAGCTGCCGGACGACATCCTCGCCAGGGGCAATATGCGGAACCGTCGCCTCGGGAGCGGTATCGGCGGCGCCGGCGCATTTCGCCGCCGGCTCAGGACGCCCTCAGATCCTCGAGGGCGCGAGCGGCAAGCTGCGGCCTGTCGGTGCGGTGCGGCGCCTTCCCCCGCCGGGCGCCCGCGTTCCCGTCTCCGGAGTCCAGTGCCCCGTCCCTGTCTATCTAGATGTCCAGCTCCAGCCCCACCGGGCAGTGATCGGATCCCATGACGTCCGGCTCAATCCAGGCGTCCCTGATTCTCGGCGCGAGCTCGTCGGAGACGAAGAAGTAGTCCAGCCGCCACCCCACGTTGTTTTCCCTGGCGTTGGCCCTGTAGGACCACCAGGTGTAGTCCCCTTCCGTGTCGCCCCGCGCCCTGCGGAAGGTGTCCACGTAGCCCTTCTTCATGAACATGGTCATCCACTCCCGCTCGACGGGCAGGAACCCCGAGACGTTCTCGTTTTCCTTCGGGCGGGCCAGGTCTATCTCCCTGTGCGAGGTGTTGAAGTCCCCGCAGATCACCACGGGCTTCTTCTTCCTGAGGTTCTGGGCGTGGGAGAGGAAGGCGTCGTAGTAGCGCATCTTGAAGTCCAGGCGGATCTCGTCCTTCTGCCCGTTGGGGAAGTAGCCGTTCAGGAGGTAGAACTCCGGGAACTCAGCTATGAGCATCCTGCCCTCCTGGGCGAACTTCGCGTCCGGGAGTTCAGAGGTGACGGCCGCGGGCTCGTTCCTGGCGTAGATGGCCACCCCGGAGTAGCCCCTTCTCGTCCTGGAGCTCGACCAGTAGCTCAGGAACCCGTCCGGGTTCAGGATCTCCGGGGGGAGCTGGACGGGCTCTGCCTTGGTCTCCTGGAGGCACACGACGTCGGCCCCGGAGTTTTTCAGGAACGGGAAGAAGTGCTCTTTCTTGGCCGCCGCCCTGATGCCGTTAACGTTCCAGGAATACAGGCGCATTTGTATTTGGCTCCGGCCCCGGGGGGCGCGTTGGGGGTTAGGGTTCCGGATGGCGCGGGGATGCGGGCCTTGTGGCCCCGGCCCGTCCGGGCCTTGTCCGGTCCGTGCCGGGGGACGGCATGCCGCGCCCGCGGCGGGTTCACGGCATCCGCCGCTCCTCCGGGCGGGGCACCGGTCCCTCAGGAGTAAAGCCGGGTCAGCGCGACCGGTCCGCCGGCATGGACGGAGCCCCGGAGGCCGGGCCGGCGGTTCCGGATTTCCGGGGCCGGGAGGGAGGCCCCGGAGCCGTGGAGGACTGGAGGCGCGGAAGGGGGGAAGACCGGGAAGAACGCGGGCCGGGGCGCCCCGAAGTCCCGCTGGCAGAGGATCGGCTTTCCGGCGCCTTTTGTCAATATCCGCGCGCCTCCCGGCACCTCCCGGACGGTGCGGGACGATCACGTGCCCCGTCCCGCCCGAGCACGGCCCGCCGTCATTGGCGGGCGAGGATCCTGGCGTAGACCTCCGGAAGCCCGGTGATGACCAGAAGCTTTTCAGCGAGGGACGCCGCCCGGACAAGCCCGGAACGGTCCAGGCTCTTCTCCGCCCCCCTGCCCAGGGCCACCACGACCGCGGGGAAGGCCGCCCAGGGCGGGGCCTCGCGGGCCGCCAGGGCCCAGCACGGCATGAGATCCCCCAGATCGTCCGGGCCGCAGGGGATTTCCCTGCCGCCGAAGGAAACCTCGGCGAACCGCGGCCCGGGCCCCGTAGAAACTACCGTGCCCCGGTCCCCCCGGACAAGTCCCCGCCGAGGGTCGTCGGCGGTCTGCATCACCCGTTCTCCCGGCCGCAGGGGCCTCCCGCGCAGGCGGATCACCGCGGCGCCCGCCGTGCCGCCCCCGCCGCCGGGACGTCCCCCCTCCGGGGCGAGCCTGGCATGGAGCGCCTCGTGGAGGCCGAGGGCGCCCAGGGGGCCGGCATCTCCTCCCGCGAGCGCCAGCGCCGCCTCGCGGGCAGGGATCCCCAGCTTGGGCGGCACCCGCTCGGCGATGAGCCTCACCGCCTTCCGGGACAGCTCCGCCTCGTCGGAGCCAGGGAGCCAGAAGAAGTCCCCGGCCGGCGTGGCGGATCCCGGGGGCGCTTTCCCCACGCCCAGGGAGGAGAGGGCGTCCAGGAGCGTCGACCCGCCCGCGCCGTAGGCTCCCGCCAGCCGTGCGGGGCGCATCAGCCTGTCGCGCGGCCCCGGGCGGGGCACGGGCGCCGTGGGATCCTTCTGGGGCGGCTCGGGCCTGCCCCTGGCCAGGGAGGCCAGCCAGCCCGGCAGCCCGTCCGGAAGCCCGCCGAAGCCGTCGTCCGGGACGCTCTCCCCGCCCGGGCCGGCGCGGGAGAGAGGCCGCCGCCAGGCGAACCAGCCCTCCGCGCCCTCCGCCGCCCCTCCCGGACTCTTCGGTCCCGCCAGGCCGTCGAGCGTTTCCCGGTCCCCGTCCGGCTCCGTCCACGCCTCCGCTGGGACAGGGGGAGGGAAGCGCCCCGGCTCGGCGAAAAGCGCCAGGGCGCTTCCCGGACGGAGCGCCAGGAGGAGCCGGGAGAGTTCCCCGGGCGTCATGAGTTCCGCCTCCGCCACGCAAACCAGCCCCGGCGCGGTCCCGTCGGCCGGCGCCCCCCGCCCCGCCGGCGGAGCCCCCCCCGCGCCGCCGGAGTTCAGGCAAGTGTCCCTCCCCGGGCCGGGGAGTCCGCCGGGCGCGTCCCGAAGGAGCTCCTGGAGGGTAAGGGCAGGGACGCCCGAGATTCGGGCGAGCGCGTCCCTGCCCCGGCCGGTCACGGACGCGAGCTGAACCGGGACGCCCCGTTTCCTGAATGCCGCGCCGAGGAGGGAAGCCGTGAGCTTCTTGCCGGATCCCCGGGGTCCCGCGGTCAAGAGCGCCCTTCTTCCGCAGAGGGCGCGGATGGCCTCCTCCTGGCCCTCGTCCAGGGGGAAGCCGCACAGCCTTCCGGCCAGATCGACGGCCTCCCCTGCGCTCGGCATGCCCTCCATCGGCATTCCCGAGACCAGGGCGGCGAGCCGGGTCTCCACGTCCGAGAGCTCGTTTACGCCCTCATGTAGAAGGACGAGCCTTCCGCGGGGATCGTAGGGCACGGGGGGGGGCCTGAAGAGCGCCTCCCCGGATCTCGCGAGGCCGTAAAGCCCCTCCCGGAAGGCGGCGAGGCGTTCCCTGTCCCCCTCCCCGGGCATGAGGCGGGCGGCGGCCGTCCCTAGCCTGGTCTCGGGGACCGCGAGATCGCCTGCGGCCTGCATGGCGGAAAGCGCCGCGAGGACCCCGAGCCCTGCCGCGGCCCGGGATTCGGGGGGCGGACCGGAGGACTCCCGGAGCCTCATGGCCGCCCAGACCCCCGTCCCCAGGACGGCCCTGCCCGCGCCGGTGCCGGGCCATCTGGACGCGAGCGCCGTCGCGGCCCGCCGGGGATCGTTTCGGAGGACGTCCCGGGCATCGGGACCGAAAGCCGCGAGGAGCGCCGCGGCGGGCCCCGCCCCCAGCCCCTTCGGGGCAAGCGCCGCCGCGAGCGCCTTCAGCTCCAGAAAGGCACCGGCGCTCATGATGACCCTCTCCCGTGCCCCGGGAGGGAGGCCTCCCCCGCCCGCGAGCCTCTGGGGATCGCGGGTCAGCACGTCCAGCAGCTCCTTCCCGAAGGTCTTCACCAGCTCCAGCGCCGCCGCGCGGTCCAGGCCCAGGATGTAGCCCGCAGTCAGGAAGGAGACGAAGCCCCCTGTGTCTCCGGGCGGCCCGAGGCTGATTACCCCGGCCGCGAAGGGCCGGGGAGGGGAGGGCAGGGGGCGGGCCGGCGGGCCCGGCCCCCCAGGCGCCGGAGGGAGTCCCGGCCCCCGGAACGGCGCGGGCCGCCGCGCTTCGGGAGCCCCCCGGGGCGCGGCGTCCGCGAAGCGCCCTTCCAGTTCGCAGCTCTCTCCCGGCACGGGCAGCCCGAATGGACCCGACGCCTCGACCAGGGCAGCGGCCCCGGTGTCTATCAGGACCTCGGCCTCTCCGGTCATGGCGTCGAGCGCGAGCACGCGGACAACCCGTCCCCTCAGTGCCGTCCGGCCGGGGGCCCCGGGATCCGGACCGTCCCGGAGGTGCGGGGCCGCCTGGGCCGGGCCGCTTCCGGGCGATGCGGCTTCGGACGTTCCGGTTCCGGACGATTCTCTTTCCCGGGCTTCCCGGTCGTGGGACGCGCCCCGGAGGGCTACCGGCGCGTCGGGCTCCGGAGTTCCGCTTGCGCGTCCTTCCGCCGCTCCTGGTTCGGGAAGGGCGGGGGCGTCGGGTTCGTTTTCTGAAGTCACTTTTCCTAATCTGCCGCTTTCGGGTCCGGCGTCCGCCGGGCTCCCCCTTTCCGGCGGGCTGGCGTTCGGCGCCGGGGGACCCGGTTTTCGGGCGCCGTCCGTCCGGCGCGGAGGGATCGGATTCCTGGTCCCGCTTCCGGACCGCGGGGCGCTGCCACCGGTTCGGTCGGCCAGCTCACGCGCCGTTCCCGGCAGCTTCCGGGCCCCCGGATCCCCCGGCGGGGTCTTCATGGGCCGGGCAGGGGCCGGCGGCGGCCAGTTCCAGGGCCTTCCGGACGCCCTCGGTGGGAAAGACCTGGTGGGCGAGGGCCGGGTAGAGGCGGTAGCGTCCGTCCGGGTCACGGCGCATGCGGATGAAGAACTCCTGGATGAAGTCCCCCTCCACCACCTTGACGTTCAGGAGGCCTTCCGCGCGGCGGGGGTCCCAGACGAACTCCCGGAAGACCACGGCGGTCTCCCCGGAGATCCCGCCGGGGCTGTAGGTTTCTGGATCGAGCGCGTCCATGAAGGTGGGCTGCATGCCGGGATTCGTCCCCCTGTCCGGGATGTCCGGGTGGAAGGCCTTCACGCCCTCCATATAGTAGAAGGCGCGGGCGCCCCGTGTCTCCCACTTGCGCCCGTACTTGGTGTCGAGGGACTCCTCCCGCTCCTCGAGCGCGAGTGGAAGGGCGGAGTCCAGGGACTCTTCCAGGGTCCAGCGGGCCAGCACGGGATCGTCTGTCACCATGCGGAAGGCACCGCCGTCCACGAGCCTGCTGGCCAGCAGATCCATGAACCTGCGCGAGAAGAGCCGCTTTTTCGCGTGCTTTTCCTTGGGCCAGGGCACGGGGAAGAGGGCCCGGGCCACGGATATGGACTTCTCCGGGAAGTACAGCGACAGCGCCGGCCCCGCCGGCAGGCATATGAGCCTCGCGTTGGTCCTGGGGGGGTTTCCGAGACGCCTGAGCGCCCTCTTCACGCTGGGCCAGCTTATTTCCAGCCCGACGAAGTCCCGCCCCGGCTCCAGCAGGGACTTGCGGTTCAGGAACTCCCCGTTCCCGAAGCCTATCTCCAGATCCATAGGCGCGTCCCTCCCGAAGATCCCCTTCCAGGAGGGCCTGGTGTTCAGGAGGACCGCAGGCAGGAGGGGGGCCAGGGAGCGGTAGTACTTGCGGCTGGAGACGGGGTTCATGATGGTGGGGGGCCGGGCCGGCCGGGGGATGCGGTGGACGGGAACGCCTGAGGTTACCCGGAAAAGAGGATTTTCGCAAGGAGCGGTGCGGGACACGGGACGCCGGGACACCTGCCGCGGCCTCCAATGCGGTAAGGCGGCTGCCGGGGCGGTGATTCTGCGGGGGTATCGGCGGCCCCCGACCAGTCGGGGACCGCCGCCGGGCTCCGCGCCGGGGCAGGCGCCCCCTGATTCAGAGGTTCCGGGGGCCGCGGGAAGAGGGCGGCCCCTTCGGC
>JAISEQ010000266.1 GCA_031264045.1 Deltaproteobacteria bacterium | reverse complement strand
GGCCGGGCATCATGCGGACGCCAGAGTCCGCCCCCTGCCCCCCAAAGGGGCAAAACACCACCGCAGGGCCTCGGCTCCTCGCGGGCCGGCCGAAAGGCCGGGTCATGACTCCCGCAGTTTACAGCCCGCTGCGGGAACTTACCGGCGCATGAGCGCCCCCTCCACCGGCCGCCGACAAGCGGCCGTCTCTCCGGGCAGGCACTTGAAATATACACGACGGACATCACCCGCCCCGCAGCAGGCGGGGCGAGGAGTTCCGCAGAAACAGAACGGCAGGACAGGCCAGAAAGCGGCGCCGCCTGAGAAAGCGATGAACGCCCGGTCTCCCGGAGAGCCGGGCGGAACGCGGCCCGAACCCCTGATCCCCGCATCCGGGCAGACGGAAGCACGGACAGGGGGACGGGTGCTCGGGGCCTGATCCGACAAGCCTAAACGCGCGGACTGCCGCTGAGGCCGAAACCGGGCGGGAAACTTCTTCCCCGCCCGGTGAAGGTCCGATGCGGCACTCAATCCGACATGCCTGCACATGACTCCGTTCCGTAGCCGATCCGGACGGATCCGCCTTATCGGGCACCCCTCTTTACCCGGCATCCTGATCGGTCCGCCAGATCGGGCACCCCGCCTGACCCGGCATCCCGATCGGGCCGACAGATCGAGCATCCCGCCAGATAGGGCAGACAGAACGTCCTTCCAAACGATCCCTTCGGCGGCCCTTTCCCGCATTACGAGCATGGCGCTGAAGGACATCTTAAATACGGAATATCGAACGAGACAATCCCTAAGCCGCATACGGGCACCGCTCGTAACGCCTGCACGGCAAACGATTCGGAACGACGTGCCGCGCTCACGGCATCGCGGCACACGCCAACGGACTTCAGACGGAGGAACGCATTCGACGGGCCTGCCATTGCAGGCCTCCTCCGCGGACAGAAACCAGTCCCCGCTCCCGCAAAGCATTTTTAAGCCCCGGGCGGATCGCCATCCGGCCGCTGGCGCCGGAGGCAGCGAGCGGGCCCAGGCCGCGGCGCCCGCCGTTCCACCCGAAGGACGCGCGGAGCCCGGAATAACGATCAGAGGTCTCTTACAGCCATGACCGCTTCATTAAACTACGCCGGCTTCTGGTCGGCAGTCTTCCGCTTCTTCAAGTCCACGGGAGTGCTCCTGCTGGTGGACGCCGTGCTCTCGATGACAGCCCTGGCGGCGGTACTCCTCCTCCTGGCCACCCTCGCCAGGGCGGACGTGGGCGCCTACGGCGGGACGTTCACCTTCGACGCCTCTTCCGGATATCCCGACCTGGCCCCCGCCTTCGGGGGAAGCTTCGGGTCGGACGAGAATTACCATCTCATTTGGAACGGAGAAGGCAAACTTCCGGTCAACGAGGTTGCGATACTGGGAAACAAACCGGGGCCCGTGCTCTTCCTCGAATCCTCCGGCTCGGACACAAGGACGCTCATGACCGGCGACATGCGCTACGGCGACCCCGAAAGCCCTTTCTACCGCAACAGCTCCTACCAGCCGTACGGCGGATTCATAGCGGACCACGACGGCGGCAGGATAAGCTCGGAGAGAAATCTCCTGGTCATCGCCTCGCCGGGGAAAGAAACGATAAACGGCGGGAGGGCCGGGGCGGCCGGCTATGCCGAGGTGTGGTGGGGGAGCGTGGAGAAGGGCTCGTCGGCAGTCACCCGCCTGAACACCCTGGTCGTCCAGAACGCCGAATTTCTGGCGAACGGCAACATGATGAGCGGAGGCGCCTCGTCGCTGAGCTTTGCCGGCACCGGCATTTCCGAACTGAACACCGGAGTGTTCCTGAACATAATCGTGGACGAAAACCTTTTGACCAGCACGACTACCCACGTCTCGGGCGGAAGGGTAATCTTCGGAAACAACATGCTGACCGAAGAGAACAGTAAGTTCGACACGAACGGCACGGGCAAGGCGAACCGCAACCTGCTGTGGGTGGAGGACAGCCAGCTGTTCAATGCCTACGGGGGCACGGTAATGTTCATGGTGAATTCCCACCTCGGCATGAACCATACCGGGGACGCTTCCTACAACAGCGTCGTCCTCATCGACACGGAAGTGAAGAAGAATCTGTTCGGCGGATTCGTCCAGAGCTCGATGTCCGAAAATTCCCTCTACACCGCGACGTACAACACGGTGACGCTCGTGGGCGAAACCAGCGTCGCCGGCGACCTGAGGGGAGGCCATATAAACACCCTGAGCCCGGTCCTCCGCGAACACGTGGAAGGAAACGTCCTGAACGTCGTGCTGCCGCCGGACGGCGGCATGTACGTGGGCGGGAGGCTGGGGAACTTCGAAACCATAAACTTCGTCCTCAGGACCGATGCCCCTGAAGGGGCAGCCGCGCTCAGGATCAACCAGGCCGCCGTGCTCTACGAGACCGGACGGGACCAGAAGACTCCTCTTTCCGGCGCCGCAGGGGAGCCGCCCCGGATCACGCGCATCGGGACCGTGAATTTCATTCCCTCGGCGGACGGCAAAGGCCCCCGCGAGGGAGCGGAGTACGTCCTGATAGACGTGACCGGAGAAGGCGGCGACGGCTTCAGCGGCATAATGACCCCTGACTCGTTCGAGGCGGTCGATGCCCCCATGCTCATGGGCGCTGCCGAAGCCTCAGGAGGCTTCACCCAGACCAAGGCCAAGGGATACATGGGAGACGCGCTGGACGTGGACCTGGACATCACCGCCACCTCCACCCGCATAAGCTCCATTGTGACGGCAGTCCGCGCCGCGCCGGCCGTGACCGCAGCGGCCGCCGCGGCGCACGGGTCCCTTTCCTTCATAGGCATCGGGCTCGATCTCCTGTCCGACTCCATAATCGATCTCGTCGCCTCCGAAGGCCAGAGGGCGGACAGCGCATCGGGCTACGATCCCTCCTGCGCCAGACCGGGATTCACCATGTCCTACGGGTCTGCCGGATGGGACAGGGGGGGAAGGTTCGACTCCACCGGCTACTCGGGGCTTTTCTCGGTGTCCTGCTCGAGGGAGGCCTGGGACGGAATCCTCGCCGCAGGGGCGTTCCTGGAAGGCGGGGAAGGCGAGTACACCTATTCGGTCTCCCCGGACGGGGAGGACACCGTATCGCTCGGGGGCGACATCTCCTACAAGGCGGCCGGCATCTTCGCCCGCTACGACTTCCCCCATTTCAGGGAGGGGCACTTCTACATCCAGGCGGCGGCCCTCACCGGCAAGTCCGAGACGCTCATAGAGGACCGCGACGCGGGCTTCGGGAACGGCTCCAGGATGTCCCGCGACTTCTCGGCCGGCTCCTTTTCCGCCGGCTTCATCGCCTGGCTCGGCCACTACGACACTCTGGACGTCTCCGTGAAGTACATCATGCTCCGCATGCACGGGGGCTCCCTTTTCACCCCTGCCGGCGACAAGGTCGACTTCTCGACCGGGCGGTCGTCCAGGGTACGGGCCGGAGCCGCCTGGTCCCACGAGCTCACCGCCCGGACCGCCTTCCACGTGGGCCTCGCCGCCGACTTCGAGACCGCCGGGCGCAGCAGGGCCTACACCTACGGCGTCGAGATCCCCAGCCCGTCCCTGAAAGGCGTCACGGGCCGCCTCGAGGCGGGCTTCAACTTCAAGCCCCGCATAGGGAGCCCCTGGACCGTCTCCATAACCGGACTGGGCTACGCCGGGATCAAGAGGGGCGGCTCCGCATCGGTGAACTTCAGCTACAGCTTCTGACGGAACACCCCGGACGGCGGCCCTCCCGGCCGTCCGGGGCAAGGGGAGGCCGGCGGCCAGCCGGGAGCCGGCTCCCCCCTTCTTCAGGGTCCCGGCCGCGACGGCCTCCGCCCGGCCCGGCGACGGCGGGACGCCTTCCGGCCCGCCGGGACCCAACCGGTCCCGGCGGAACGCCTTCCCCCTCCAAGGGAACGTACGCGGAAGGCCGCGCCGCGTCCCCCTCCGAAATGCCTGCCCCGACCGCCCGCCGCCCTCGGGACGGCGGACGGGCAGGGGCCGGTCCCCGGCACCTCCGGAACCTCCGGCCGCTCCCGGCGCCGCCGGGCGGCCGCGGCGTTTCCCGCCGGATTCCGATCTCCGCGAACCGCTCGTCCGCCGACCCCGAAGGGCACGGACGAAGGCCGCTAAGCTAACCCCCCTGGCCCCACGGGAACGTTTCCCGGATTCGGCCACGTGCAGGCCGGGACGGACTGGGCGCACGCCCTCCGCCGTGCCCGGCAGGAGCGACATAGAATGGCAAAACCGTTGACGGAGCAGGAGGAGATCAGCAACTCCATCCTGCTCGAGAGGCCCGCGAGGCCCTTCCACTGCTGGCTCTCCTTCCGCTGCGGGGACTGGCCCGCCCTGCCCGCCGAGGAGGTGGGGCTCCCCCACCTGGGCAGCTCCGGGATGGGTGCCGCCATCTGCTACATGACGCACGGATTCTTCGCCTACGCCATGGAGAACCGCCGCATGTCCCCGAGGGACTACGAGGTCTGGTACGTGGACCGGGTGGCCAAGGTCTTCCTGAGGCTCAAGTCCTTCGGGTCCGCCGAGCTGGACCCCGACTGCAAGTACTCAGTCCCCGGCTGGGCCGCCGTCTCACCCGACTGGACGGGAGAAAGGAAGATCTTCGACCAGCCCGAGGGGACCCCGGACCCCTGCGGCATGGTCCTGATGGGCCGCGCGGCCGAGCTCTTCGAGGCCAAATGGGCGGAATGGACAGGAGGACCCATAACCGTTACGCCAAGCGAATTCACGCTCGACGACGACGGGGACGGCACGGTGGACCGGGACGGCGACGGCCACAGCGAGGACCCGGACGACGGGGACGACTGCGACGATGATGATGATGGTGATGATGATGATGATGATGACGATAACGTGGACGACGGGGACGACTGCTGCGATGATGACGATGACGTGGACGATGCTGATGAGGCGGCAGAGGAGGAGGACGCCTGCGTCATGGAGTTCATCGGGAAGGTAGACGGCGGCTCGCCCGAGGCCGTTGCAGGCCCGTCGGACGGCAAGCCGGGAGGAGGTCCCGTGCTCAGGGCCCGGACCCCGGACGGGAACGCCCCCGCGCCGGGAGAGACGGTGTAGGCGCAGGCTTCCGCGTCCGGCACGGGCGCGGGGCCCGGCGGAACGGAACTAAACCTGCCTTCACCGGGCCCCGCGCCTTTTCAGGCAATCTCCATGCCGCCCCGGAAGACCTTCCGGCGTCCGAACTGCCGCAGGGCGGTCCCCGGCACTAGGCCCGACCGAAAGAATGCATGCGGGAATTCCATTAGAGAGCTTGAGAAAGACATCCGATAACTTCCCGATACTTTTGAACCGGCTTCAGGGAACTGGGCCGCCTGCTCCCCTGCCGAGGAAAACCGCCTGCAGGGATCGCCTCCCCCCTGCCCCGCGAGCGCCTCCCAACCCGTGAACGGATACAAATAAAAGATTGATATTCGTGTATCCGTTCACGGACAGGTCAGGCCGATCTCCAGCGGGTGAAAAAATCAGTTTTCAAGGTTTGGCAGAGGATAAGAGGGCATACGGTCCGGTCCCGAGATGGCGGACGGGGCACGTGATCAGGATCGGGCTGACCCGGCTCACCCTCTCCTGCCTCAGGGGTGGGGGAGACGAGCCGCCGGAGCGGGAGCGGCACGCCAGCAGACGAGCTGCCTGATGAAGGGGCGGGAACGGGACGAAAGCCGGGGACGGCAGTCCGTTCCCAAGCGGAAGGATTCGCCGGACGCTACTGCATCACCAATTCCGGACTGGCTCCGGAACGGAGAGGCTCCAGTGTGGTCCGCCCGGCTCCCCTGGCGAAACGGGACGTCCTCAAGCCATGTGCCCTCGCTTCCGTCCATCGATCCCATTTTGAGCCCTGCAACGGGGCGACTCGACGGCTCCGAGCCGTTTGACTTCAGGCGGGTAAAGAGGTTATAATTTCCAAGGTGTCCCGAGTCTCCGAAAACGTACGGGGCGGGTCTTCACATTTGACTTATGTGGCTTTGAAGGTAATTTGCAATGCCTGAACATGATACCGCACTGGCCGGGAGCCAGAACGACACTTCGACAGGTCCTCCGCCGTCCATGCCTGACAGCGGAGCACCCCCCCCTAACCTGCCGGACAGGGTGACCCGGCTTGAGGTTCAGATGGAGGGAGTGAACAAGCAACTGGACCAGGTCGCGACAAAAAGTGACATAGCAATCCTAACGAGATACATAAACGCTCTTGAAGTCTCTCTGAAGAGTGACATAAACGCTGTTGAAGTCTCTCTGAAGAGTGACATAAAAGCCCTCAACGGCAAGATCGAAAATTTGGAAGTTAACCTTGACGGAAAGATTGTTAACCTTGACGGCAAGATCGAAAATTTAAAAGTTAACCTTGACGGAAAGATTGTTAACCTTGACGGAAAGATTGTTAACCTTGAGAAAAGATTTGACGACATGAGGTCTCAATTGCAGTTGAACAACGGGATCGGAATGGGTCTGCTCGCAGTCTTCATCACTTTCGGTGTCTTTGTACTTACGAAAATATTTTGACAGCCAAGTCCGCGCTGCCCGACTTCCGATCGGATCGGCAGCGAACTCCAGCCGGGGCCTGCTCACCTTCGCTTCATGCGCGAGGGAGCAGGCCTTTTCGCATGGCGGCTAATCGGGCGGACCTCTGTGAATGACATAACGTCCAATAACGTCCTTTTAGATTTATTATCGCTTCATCTTAAGTTTCAAAATATTGTTTTGAAAAAAAATTCTTCTTGCAACATTCCAAAAAACTTCAACAGGATTCAATTGAGACGAGCAAGACGGCTAAACAAGAATATTGACATTATTAGGTATCACTAAAGTTTTACACTTGTGAGTTGATGCCCCATCAACAACCATAATAATTTATGCGTCAAGATGATTCTCACTAACCTTCGATAAAAACAATGACATGTTGTCTGTCTTCATATCAGGAACTGTCATACATTAAAATCTCCTGTCTGAGGGCAAACAGCTCCGAAGACGTATTGATATTGACGAACGTATCTGTTCACAGACAGGGCAGGCCGACATCAAGCGGGTGGAAAAGCCATTGTTTTAGGGTTGGCAGAAGATAAGATTGCAAACTGTCCGTTCCCGAGATGGCGGACGGCGCACGTGATCAGGAGCGGGCTGTCCCGGCTTGGCCTGCCATGCTTCGGGGCGCGGGAGAGTAGCCGTCGGAGCGGGATCGGACCCTACTCAGCGGAACCGTCTGAAGACGGGGCGGGATCGGGCCGAAAGCCGGGAACGGCAGTCCATATCCAAGCTAAAGGATACTCCGGACGCTCCTGCATCACCGCATCTGGACTGGCTTCGGAACGGAAAGAATCCAGTGTGCCCCGCCCGGCTCCCCTGGCGAAAGGGACTGCCGAGAGGCAAGCGCCTTCACTACCGCAGATGCCATTGTTGCGCCCTGCAACAGGGAGGCTTCGAGGGCGGCACGGCGGCACCGAACCGCTTGACTTCAGGCGCGTAAAGAGGTTAGACTTTTTAAGGAACATTGAAACTCCGGAGATCTGCGGGCGGGTCTCCGCATTTGACTTGTGTGGCTTTGAAGGTGATTTGCAATGCCTTAACATGATACCGCACTGGCAGGGAGCCAGAACAACTCTTCGACCGGTCCTCCGCCGTCCATGCCTGACAGCGGCGCCCCCCCCCCGAACCTGTCGGACAGGGTGATCCGGCTTGAGGTTCAGATGGAGGGAGTGAACAAGCAACTGGACCAGGTCGCGACAAAAAGTGACATAGCAATCCTAACGAGAGACATAAACTCTGTTGAAGTCGCCCTGAAGAGTGACATAAACACCCTCAACGGCAAGATCGAGCATCTGGAAGTGAACCTTGACGGCAAGATTGTGAACCTTGAGAAAAGATTTGACGACATGAAATCTCAAATGAACTCGATCATCGGAATCGAAATTGTTCAGATCGTGGCCTTCATCGCTCTATTTGTCTTTCTCCTTATGAAATTATAGTGCCAGCCAAGTCCGCGCCGCCCGGCTTCAGGTCAGATCGTCAGCGGAACGCCAGCCAGGGGCTGCCTCCCTGCGCTTCACGCGCGAGGGAGCATTCCTTTTCGCATGGCGGATAACCAGGCGGACTTCTACGTACGGCATAACGTCCTTGATGGTGCTTCGTATCCGCGCTCACGGAAGAGAAAGTCGATGCTTGCCGGCGTGATTCTGCCTTGTTTCAAAAATGTCCAACCTGGACATGAGGATAACAGGAACGGCTCCGGAGGATGTAAGGGCTGGCCGAAGTTACGCGCCGTTTGCAATACGCTCACGTCGACACCAGACACCCCGTCCCATGATAGGCCGTAAATGGCGTGAGACGCTTGGCGTCACATGCCTGAAATTTTTTTTAAATTTCATGATTAAAGAGGAGAGGACTGCACGGGGGCAACCTGACTGGGAGCGGAACGCCATCCTGCCGTGAAAGGATAAGGATACTGTCTTTCCAATGAGTTCTTAATGGCGGAGCTTTGCAGGTTACCGAGTGGTCTGTTCAGATCAGGGGGCTTGCCGGGCCGGGAGGGGCGGGCCCTCCTCCGCCCTGCCCCGCCAGCGCCTCCGTGCCCGCGAAGGGATACCGCATCACAAACATCGGCGGCTCGATTGGTAGCCAGCCCGGAACAGGTCAAACCCGCCGGCACAAATCTCGTCTCTCGTCCTAAAGCGGCCCCTTGCCGGCTTCAACTCCGTTTTACCTGCGGACATACAGAAAGCCTGCAAGCCATCGGAATAACTGGCAAAGATCACGCTTGGAATTCCCGCACGCGATTCGGCCGCCGAGCACTAGATCCTCTGCCCCCTGAGCCTCTGGACGCGCTCCTCCAGGGGCGGGTGGGTGGCGAACAGCGCGGAAATCCCGGCGACCGAAATGGGGTTCACTATGAAGAG
>JAISEQ010000220.1 GCA_031264045.1 Deltaproteobacteria bacterium | reverse complement strand
CCGGTCGCTCCCTATCCGCCAGAACCTGAAGCGATTTACCACGATGGGCAGATAGTGATGAGGCCCGGAAGCCATTTGAACGTTAACGGGCGGGCGTACTTCGCCAATCATAGCAGCATCGATGTCGGTTTGAACACTTTGAACATCTCAGGGGACACCTGGTTCAAAAACGGTTCCAGCTACGCCCTGGAACGGACGGCATCGGCTTCCGGAAAGATTGAGATAGGCGGAGTCACGCACATCGGCGATGACGTAAGAGTGTTCATGACAGGTTCCAACGTCGTAAATGCAAACAACAACGTCATCCTGTCCAGCGCCGGAGGCTTCGCCGATGCCAATGTATTCGTGAACCCGCTTTTCGATCTGGAGATAAGCGGTAACGATATGATTATCGGCGATTTCAAAGGTTCCGGAACGATCATAGAACTAGCAGGCGGCATGGCCAGTGTCGGTATCAGCCCCAACGTGATCCATATTTCGATGTTGATAGACAGTATATTCAGCTCAGGCGACAGTCTGGTCCTGCAGGCGCAGCTCATCGACACCCTGTCGGCAATAGACGCGCTTTCCAGCACCGGGCATGCCGCAGAGGCCGCCATAGCGGTAAGGCAGCTGATTGGCGAGGGCGTCCTCCCGATAATCAATGCGGGAGTGGAGAACGTCCATCAGGTCCGTTCGGCCTTGGGCACGAGGATGGGATCGGTTAGGAATTTTTCTTTCGCGCCTTCCGCAGGGTCCGGGGACGCCGGCTCGCGGGTGTGGGCTGCAGGGTTCGGCGCCTGGGCAAAGCAGAAGGACGCGGACGGGTTTTTCGGATACAAGTACGGTTCAAGGGGCGTGCTCCTGGGGTTCGACCATGAACTGGCCGCCGTGCCCGGATTGACCCTTGGAATCAACGCATCGATCTCCAACGGCGAAATGAAGAACAACGGCTATTACAGCGAGACGGACATCGATACCTTCGGTTTAGGGATCTACGGCATGTATGAAGCCGCCAACGGCTTTTTCGTAGAGGGCAACCTCGGAATCAGCTGGTCGGAAAACCGGATGGAAACCAAATCTGTTTTGACCGGAGCTATGAGGAAAGCCGACTTCGACGCCAAGACGTTCCAGGCCGGCTTGAATTTCGGCTACACCTTCAGGCCGGCAGATAACGTCCATCTGGTCCCGACCGTTGGACTCCAGTATATCCGGATCAAGCAGGACGGATGGCAGGAGAGGCTCTCCGATCCGAACCTGCCCGACATTCCCGCCCACTGGTTCGGAGACAGTAAACGCGATTTCCTCGAAGTGCCCGTTTCACTGAAGCTGGAATCCACCCACAGGATAGGATCGGTCACGGTAACTCCCGAAGTCCACGTGGGGGCCGTTTTCACTGTAAACGATCCCAAGTCGAGCATGAGAATGGGTTTCGTAGGTTCCGACAGCTCGATGAGCCTTGTCGGAATTGATTCCGGGAAAAGCAGGTTCCAGGCCGGGGCAGGCGTAAAGATTCAGGCCACCGACCTCGTGGACATCTTCGCCAGCTACGAGCTTGAGACCAGGAGCAAATACACTTCCCAGTACGCGCACTTGGGTGTGGGTTTCTCTTTCTAGGCCGTAACGACCGCCTTTTCCGATTCATTCACGAGCCGGGGGGTTCTGGCTTCCCGGCGCATTTTTATGTCTTGTTTGTCCCGTGAGTGCCTGGCATGAGGCGAGGCGTATCCGCGGACCAGCCGGAGGGGACCGCAGTAAAGGCACCGGGCACGGCAAGGGTGGCTTGCGGGAACCAACTACGAAACTTTGGCACAAACCGGCCTGGATGGCTGACGGGAGGGTTCGCGGAACCCCGCGTGACCGCCGCAACGAACCCTAGACAACGGCCGTCTCCGGCACATCGGGGACGAACCTGCAGCCGAGCTGGGCCGCGAGCCTGGTGGCCTTGGCCTCCTTGCGCTCCCTGTTCATCCTCTCCCTCTCCTCCTTGGTCTCGGGCACGTAGGGGGCCCCCTCATGTCTTCGAAGTCGGCCGGATGTTTCTCTGCGTCAACCAGGATCATATGGAAGAGCAGGACGGCCCCTCTGGCCTCGCCCAGACTCCACGACGTGGCTATCCAACCCACCAGCTGATCTTCGGAACAAGCCCGCAGGCGCTCTTGACGGCCACCGCCGACTCCACGAGACAGCGTCAGGAGACCGTAAGCGTGAGCAGGCTAAGCTCGTCGGGCTCGACCGCCACGCCCGCGCGGACGAGCTTCCTGCTAGCCCCTTCGATCCTCTTTCGGATCTTGCTCTCGTTTTTTTCAATCCTGCGCCTGTACCAGAGAATCCTCCGGTCTTCGACGCCGCTCGTCGCGGGCACGGAAGGCGCGGAAAACGCCGTGCCGTCAAGATCCCCCTGGCCGTTCGGAGCGGCGGCCCCGCCATGACGAAGGGCCCGTTTCTCTTCCCGCCGCGATATCCGGTCCCTCAACCCGGAATTCTTCCGCATGAGCCGGACCGCGGAACGTGTCTCCCCTTTCACGCCGTCCCTCAGAAGCAGCCTGAGCGTACCTTTCATGAGCTTCGCGTGCTCCCTCAACGCCTCCGCCCTGTCCCCTCCCCGCCGCTTCTCGGACAGATAGCTCATCAGAATGAAGTTCAGCCTGTACAAATCCTGCTCATACAGGGTGAATGCCACGCCCAAAATAAAAACCCGACAACAACTATAAATCCTAACGTATTTCCGATAGGAGCCGCCCCCTTACACAGGTCAAGGAGCGTTCCCCCATGGACCGGTTTCGAAAACACAGGGCAGTTGCGATATTACCTGCGCCGGCCGCCGGATGCAGCTCGGAGCCCACCATTCTGCCCGCAAGAAAGCCTGATTCCACTGCGAAACCCTTCACTTGACCTTTCAGAGGCTAAAGTGCTTAGGCAAGTGCCGCTCGAAATGACGAGGATTTGGCTTAAATACAGGTGCTTTCGATGCCGAGTACGTATAGAGTTCACCTTATGATTTGATGAATGATGAATTTTCGCAGCGGAATCAATATTCGCCTGTGCGAAACGATTTATCGGCACTTATTAAAATTCACTGATTATGACGGAATACAGCTTCAAATGACCATTTTAGAAGAGGCGGCATCAATATTAAATTGTCTTGTATATTTAAGAAAACTTAAACTATGCTGATTCAACATAAGATAATCGTCAGAATATACGCGTTCGTGCAGGGTAAACAAAAGTGTCAGAATGTCACTGCCTAACAACATTTTACGTACCCGCTATAGTTTATAGGAAATATTAAATTATCCTGTCATGCTTGACGGCATGATTACGTGTCCGTCATGCTGAAAGGCATGATTGAATGCCGTAAAGTATTCCTGATCAATACCGTATCGAGGCGCATGGCTGAAGGCCGATCCGGGGCCCGGAGGCAGGGGCGCAGCAGGTATGGAGCCGTCGGTAGCCTCAAGCAGGTCCGGCCTGCCTCCGCCAGAACTCCGACGGCTGCTGCGGCTACGCGTTCCCGAATGACAGAAGCGTACCGTCCGCGGCGCCTGTCGGACTCAGGCCAGTGTCAGAGGAACGAAATCGACGCTCGCGTAGAAGGGAAAGCGCGGAGGCATGAGGAACCGTAAGCCTTTATCCGTTTCAGGTTCAATTTGCGTCGCCGATGCTTTTGCGGTTCATTGGCGTGTCGGGCTTGTGGGGGGGGGGCACCCAAAGCCTGCGGCCTGTGTCGGCGAGACGCAGGGCGCCTCAGGCTGCGGCTGAGGTACCCATGAAGTTGTGCGGGGCCGCGGCCGCCGTACGAAATCGGTACGGAGGCCGCGGCCCCGCGGATGCCGACGGATTTTCCGGAAGCGGGACTAGAAGGAGGCCCCGGCCCCGTGCGCCTGATGGTTAAGTATGGTGTACACGTCGTCCGACGGCAGGCGGGATACCGAGATGATGTGCTCGATGGAGAGCCCGGCCCTGTGAAGGTCGAGGACCAGATCCATGCGCAGTCTCGCCTCGCGCTCGTCCGCGGCGGCGTTCCTCAGGTTTTTCAGGATACGCTCCGCGTTCTGCAGGTCCATCTCGGCCATGTAGTCGGTGACCGATCGGACATCGGGGTTCTCGATGACCCTGGGTAACTCGTAGAATGCCAATTTCAACTCCTCCCGTCGGTCGCAGAGGCTTTCGATCTGCCCCTTCCGGTCTTCGAGGTGGGCGTTAGCGATGAAGAACGCGAGGTCGTCCGCCGCGCTCGGGCCGCCGTCCCCGGCCGGCCTTATGCCTGTGGCGGTGTTGAGCTCGAGGATGGTAAACGAGTCCGAACCGGGAAAGAGCAGGCCGTCGGGGCTCCTCAGGGTAAAGATCCTCAAGGGGCTGGGCCTGCGGCCGGATACGAGCGGGAAGCCCGTGATGAGAAACATGTGGAACCCCGGAGGCTGCGAGCGGCTGGCGGCCCGCTGCGCCTGGAGGCAGTAGACGGCTGACGAGAGGGCCTTGAAGCGTCTCATGAGGGACGCGTGGCCGTTGCGTATGCTGTCGCCGGGCATGGGTTCGGGCTGCACCGACACCGCCACGCGGTTGCCGTCGGCGAGTTCGAAGTGGAGCTCGGAGACCGGCCTTATGCCCTTCAGGGAATAGAGCGCCGCGGCTTCCTGGGAGGAGGAGACGAGCCTCGGCAGCTCGGAGAGCCTCCTCAGGTCGTCCGGGAGATACGGTCCCTCGCACCTCGCGTTCTTGCCGCGGCTCTGCCACTCGGAGGGGAGCACCGTGTCCAGGACGAACCTGCGGAACGGCTTGAGCTTGTCCGAGGTCATGAGGTGCTTGAAGACAGCCTCGTGGTAAACGGGAAGGAAGGTGCCGTTTGGCTCTTCCGCTAAGTGGTCTTGTCTGGCCGTGATGTGCCGTCCTTCGCAGTCATGCCGGAACCTGGGTTGCCGGAGATCAAGGTTTTGTAGCAGGGCCGCGCCCGTCCCGCATTTCCGGGGAGGACCGTGCGCGTTTCCGTGCCGCTTCCCCGGCGGGGCACGTCATTCGGAGTGGGAGGGGCCCGGGCGGCTTGTCTTTCCGCCATAGGGCCGGTGGGGTCGCTTACATGGCGTCTGGGTATGTTTTATATAATCTCTCGCCGTTCCTTTGTCAACAGCCATTCCGGTCCGGCTGCTTCCTGATGTGCCGGTAAATTAGGCAATTGCGGAGACTTCTGTAAAATTAGTGTTCGTCTTATTTGAGCTTCTCTTAATATGGCTGCAATAGTCGATAAGATAATCCCTGTTATGTTTTTTGGGCATATATTGCATCTCAGTTCCGGAGGCTGAAAACAGGCTCCGGACAAGGCCCGACCTGGCCTTGGGGCAATCCTGCCCCTTTCCGGATTCGTCTGTTTCAGGGGCCGTTCCGGCTCCGGGAGGGGGCGCCGCTGCCCGCTCCCGTTCAACATGTTGTGTAAGTTCATGGCGGTGCGGTGCCGCAAAATTTTTTTCGCCGAAAGCTCAAGCCCTGTAGCGCTTTCGTAACCGTCCGGACGACTTACGCAAGAGTTTGTGGGCTCGTCGTGATTGTCAAAAACTTCGGGCGCGTTCACGGGACCGGTGCGGTTCCGGACCCGGTCGCAGCTTCGGGCTAGTTATTCGTAAAGGCGTTTCATGTAAGGGTTTTCGGGTGAACATGGCTTTCGCGCGGCATCTTCTCCGCGCGCTCCGTGCGCAGCCTGTGGCCGGCTCCGGCGTTCGGAGCCCGACAGCGCACGGGCCGTTCTCCGGCCGTCCTTGCCCCGCTCATGCCGGCCACATGCCCGACGGCTTAACGAACGCGTCCGGACACCTTCATAATATGCACGTTTCTGTCACGGCACCGTTTCGCGATCCGCATGTTCAGGAATAACTGCGGCACCGTCCCCGCGGAACGCCCCTGCCCGCGCCGTCGTGCCCCAGGCCGGAATCGCGTCAGGGCTTGCGCCTTTCCTTCATCGCGAAGTCCGTTGCCTTCCGCGGCGGAAGCGGTTCGGCCGCCACGCGCCGAACGGGGCCGCTGACCGCGACCAGGTCGGTAACCTCTGCCACCCGCGTCCTGCCGCCTTTCGCGTGTCCTCTGCGGTGCGCATCATGCAGCGCAGGCCGGCCGATGCCGCGGCGCCGTCGGCACTTCCTCCCGGCGGACCTGAAATGCGGCTGCCGGACCCCATATTCCGGAGCCGCCCGCCCGCGCTCCGCGGAACCTGCCCCCGCAATTGTTCCGCAGACTGAGGCCTGTGCTGAATCAGTTAAGGAGCTGTATTCCTGTCCCGAATATGCCGCGGTTTCGCGTGATTCCCTCCTGGACATGCCGGTGCCGGATGGCATACGGCATCGCCCGGATTTCCGGAAACCGCAGCGTCTGGATGCCGGGCGGGTTTCGCCGGGAGACCCGGACATGGACGGAGCGGATAAGGGACGCGGGAGGGAACCGGGCAGTTTCGTCCGGAACCTCCCGCCTTTCACGAGGTTTCAGGCCCGGCGGGCCGGAGCCGGAGCGTGCAGGCAGGCTTCGGCGGTCCCGGCCGTGACGCTGACGTCGATGCCCGTCGGCCGTGGCCGCCGCCGCGCCGAACAGGATGCATCCGAGCTCCGCATGCCGGATGCCTGCGGGTCCCGCTTCAGGGCCGTCCGGCGGCCTCCGTGATCCGTGTGCCCCGCCCTTCCTGCAGGGCGAAAGCGTCCTCGAGTCCCGGGGCTCCCGCCGGGAAGGTGCCTGGCTAGGATTTTTTCATCAGGACGCAGGATCCTTCCATGAACACGATCAGATCGGTCATGTCAGCTATGGCCCTCGCCTCGTTGTGAAAGACGGGCTCAGGGGAGAGCGGGAGCATGCGCCTGTCCGGGTCGAACGGGGAGGTCTTGTTGTTCCCGGTCATGTACTCCGCTATCTTCAGGAGCACCCGGGCAGGCGGCGTGTCCAGCCCCGCCGAGAACATGGGCGCCAGAGGCTGGAACGAGGTGTGGATGTCCTCCACGATGTAGATGCCGCCGCCGGGCATCCTCGGGTACAGAACGAAAAGCGATCTGAGCTGGTCGGTCCACCAGTGCGACGCGTCGTCTATGATGACCCGTGCCTGGAGGGCGCTCAGCGACTCCACGAAGGGGGTCTGGGACAGATCCCCCAGGATGGTTTCCACCCTGCCGCCCGCATGCCCCTGCGTCTCGGGCACCACGTCCACGCCCACTATCCTTGCCCTGGTGAAGTACTCCTCCCAGGTCCTGAGGCTCGCGCCCTTGAAGATGCCCAGTTCCAGGAGCGTGAATTCCAGGTCCTTCAGATCCTTCAGGATGAACTCGTACTTCCTCAGGTAGTCGTGTCCCCCTGTCCCGCCGGCGCTCTTGTCGGTGCCTTTGGAGCGTCCTATGCCGTCCAGCACGGCTGAGTTGAGCATATGGGTCCTTTCCCGAACGCCCCGCAGGCTCTCAGGGAGCCTTCCGGCGGGACGCAGCCGGCTGGGGGCGCGGAACCCCTCATCCCTGCGGGCGGTGTCCCGCGCCTCACCGTTCGGCCCGGCGCGATTGCCGGTGATCATCCTGCGGCCCGGGGCGATGCCGCGCGATCATCCCGGCGCCGCGCCCGGTTCCCGGCGATTTCCGGACGCGTTTCGGTTTCCGGAGCTCGAAAGGCGTCCGGTCCGGCTTCCGGAACCCATGCAATTACCGATCCCGTTTACGCTCTCCGGGCGGTCCCGGTTCCTGGGGCGGTTTGCGGCCGCGCCGCCGTCCCTCCTCCCCCGGTCCCCGAAGGCTATTTGGGCAGCGCCTCCCTGTTGTGCGGGTCCAGCGCCTCCCTCAGGCCCTCGCCCAGCAGGTTGTAGCTCAGGACCGTTATGAGGATGGCCAGACCCGGATACAGGCTCAGCCACCAGGCTTGCTGGAGGTAGTCCTTTCCCTCGGTGAGCATGGCGCCCCAGGTGGGGGTCGGCGGCTGGACGCCCAGCCCCAGAAACGAGAGCGAGCTCTCGGTCAGTATGGCCCCGGCCACCCCCAGCGTCGCGGTGACCAGCACCGGGCCCATGGCGTTGGGAAGGAGATGCACCAGGATTATGCGCATGTCCCCGGCGCCCAGGGCCCTGGCGGCCAGGGCGAAGTCCCGGTTCTTGAGGCTCATGAGATCGGCCCGCACCAGCCTGGCCACCCCCATCCAGCCGGTGAGACCTATCACTATCATCACGTTCCAGATGGAGGGTTCGAGGATGGCGATGACGGCAAGTATGAGGAACATGCTCGGGAAACAGAGCATCAGATCCACGAAGCGCATGATGATGCCGTCCGTCAGCCCGCCGTGGTAGCCCGCGAGCGCCCCCAGGACGAGGCCTATCAGGGTGGCGATGCCCACCGCCACGAAGCCCACCTTGAGGCTCACCCGGGAGCCCCAGATGAGCCGGGACATGACGTCCCTGCCCAGGGAGTCCGTGCCCAGGACGTGGCCGGCGGTTCCGGGAGGCTTCAGCCTCTGGCGGACCTGGACCTTGTCCGGGTCGAAGGAGGCCAGCACCGGCGCGAGCCAGGAGACCAGGAACAGGCACAGGACAATCATGCCTCCCGCGAAGGCCAGGCGGTTGCGCCACAGCAGTCCCAGGGTCGTCCTCAACATGATGGGTAACTCAGCATGACACCGTCCTCAAGACGTTTCCTCCGCGGGCCCCGATCCGGTTCCCGAAATGGTGCCCCGGCGGGGAGCCGTATCCGGCGCGGCCCGGTCCCCGGACGGCCGGGGCGTTTCCCCTCACCTGAATGCGGAGTCCCTCACCCGCGGGTCGGCGGCGGCGTACCCCAGATCAGCCAGCAGGTTGCCGGCAAGGGTGAGCACCGCCCCCATCACCAGGCCCCCCATCACCACGGGGTAGTCGCGTCCCATGACCGCCGTGTAGAAGAGCTGGCCCAGCCCCGGTATGGCGTATATGGACTCCATGATGACCGAGCCCCCCACCAGCCCAGGCACCGACAGCCCCAGGATGGTGATGACGGGGATGAGCGCGTTCCGGAGCGCATGCTTCCAGATGACCGTCCTCTCAGGGAGGCCCTTGGCCCTGGCCGTGGTGAGGAAGTCCTGGCGGATTATCTCCAGCATGTTGGAGCGCAGGTACCTGGAGAGCCCCGCGAGCCCCCCCAGCGACGAGATGATCACCGGCATGGCCAGGTGTCTGGCCAGATCCACCGCTTTCTGGCCGGCGGACATCTGGGCGTAGTCCAGGGAGGTCATCCCCGAGATGGGGAGCCATCCCAGCTTCACGCCGAAGAGGTACATCCCGAGGAGCGCCAGCCAGAAGGACGGGGCGGCGAAGCAGATGAAGACGAACACCGTGGACGTCCGGTCGAAAATCCCTCCCGCCCGCACGGCGGCCACGAGCCCGAGGGGCAGGGACACCGCCAGAATTATGGCCATGGAGAAGACGTTCAGGGCCAGGGTCACGGGAAGGCGCTCGATTATCTTGTCGCGGACCAGCCTCCGGTCGGGGGCGAAGGATCTGCCCAGATCCATCTTCGCGAGGCTCTTGAGCCAGTTCCAGTACTGGACGTGTATGGGCTTGTCCAGCCCGTAGAGCTCCCGGAGCCTCATCCTGGCCGTCTGGCTGGCCTTGGGGTTCATGTCCAGGACGTAGTTCGTGGGATCGCCCGGCGCCAGGTGCATCACCGTGAAGCTTATGAGGGTGATGCCCAGCAGGGTGGGTATCATCATCAGTATCCGCGTTGCGGTGTACTTTAGCATTTGACCTTTCCGGCTCCCCCCCCGCGGGCGGGGATCCCTCCCCGCGGCCGTCCCCTTCCGGGCCGCCACGGCCCCGTGCCGTGTCCCCGGCCGTCCCGCCCCTGGATTCCGGCGGCGCACGGGTCATTTCGGGGATTCCTTCCCGGTCCCGATCCCGCCCGGCCTCAGGTGCCCCGCAGGCGCGTTCCGGCCTTCCCCCGGCATTCTGGCGTTCGGCCGGGGCATAAGTTACCATGATTCGGCCTAGCGCGAAACCTGCCGGACCCCGCCTCCCCGCCCGTCCCGGCGGAACCGGCCTTCCGCGGCTTTTCCCGGCTCCCGGGAGGCTCCGCCGGGATACCGGCACGGAGGCCGCCCCGCCGGGAGGACGGAAACCTTCCGGGCAGGGAAGCCCCTTGCCGCTCCGGGCGCCCCGAAACTCCCGCAGCGCCTGCCCCGGGCCCTCCGGGGGTACATGGCGGCCTGCGGGATGTGCTTTAATGGAACAGTTCGCGGGAGGGGCCGCGATGGCCCCGCGGCGGCTTCCGCCGGGCTTCCGGGAGGGCGGCAGGCTTCCGGCCCCGAAGCGAAGTGTTCGGTGCCTCGGGTCGGGGCTGTCCTGACCGCCGGGAGCGCGGCCGTCGCGGGGGCGCGGCCTCCCTGGCCTCCAGGGGACCTGAAGGCCGGTGAATGCCCCTCCGGAAGCTTTCAGGCCGGCATCCGGACTGGAGCGACGCAGGCGGAACGTTCTGAAGACTATACTCCATGCGGGGGCCGGTGACTATACCAATCAGAGCCCGTCATGCGGCATGGGCCGAGGGACTCCGGGTCCGGCCGGGGTCCGGCGCCTTCGGACGGGGCGCCTTCCGAGCCGCCGTTTTTTCGGGATTGCGGGCCGGTCCCGGCCGCCCCGCCCGGCCGGGGTCGTGCGGGTCATCCCGCCGGTTTCGGCCCGGATACTCTCTGGCCTTTCCGTAATGGCCTTTCCGGCGGGGGCCTTTCCGGCATCGGCGGCCTCCCCGGCATCGGCGGCCTCCCCGGCCGTCCTCAGGCTTTCGGACCCTCAGGGTCGGTCCGCCGCGGCAGGACGGGGGAAGGGGCCGAAAAAAAGCCCGTCCCGCCCTTGACAGGTCGGAAGGAGTGTTTAGATTTAGAAGCGGAGGCGGGAAACACCGAAAGGGGACGGAAAACTCCGGGATCCCGGAGGGCCGGTCGCTTCCCGGCTTCCCCGGGACGCCCCGCATTTCCCCGTTCCCCGCTAAATCGCTTGACGGATGGTCCCGTAAGGAACCTCAACCTAATATATCACACGACTCGGAGGAAACGTCTATGACCTTTTTAAGAAGAGTCCACGGGCCGGCCCTTCTGGACTTCCTGGAGTTCAACCGGATGCGTAACCAGATGGAGCACGCCTGGAAGGCCCTGCGCGGCGGGGTGGACAGGATAAGGGACAGCTATTCGGCGGGGGTCTTCCCCCTGATAAACGTGACCGAGGACGACGAGTCCCTCACCCTGGTGGCCGAGTTGCCCGGCGTCAGGGTGGAGGACCTGGATCTGTCCATCAAGAGCGACACGCTGACGCTCAAGGGCGAGAAGAAGATACCCGAGAGGCCCAAGGAGGCCAACTTCTTCCGCAAGGAGAGGGTGGAGGGCACCTTCTCCAGGAGCCTCACGCTTCCCGTGCGCATCGACCCCGAGAAGTCTTCCGCCTCGCTCAGGAACGGCATCCTGACGGTGCAGCTGCCCAAGTCGGCGGAGTCCAGGGCCCACCAGGTCTCCGTGAAGACGGAGTAGCGAAGGACCATCCCCCGCAAGATTTCCAGACGCAACCGGAAAGGAGACCGCATACCCATGTCCGAGACAGACGACAAGACCATCAACGTGCAGGACAAGGCCCCCGTGGATACTGGCGGGGCCGAGAGCATGAGCGGAGGCCCGCTCTTCTACCCCCCCATCGACATCTGGGAGGACGAGCAGGGCCTGCACATCGAGGCCGAGATGCCGGGGGTCGAGGCCTCCGGGCTCTCTGTGGACCTGAAGGAGAACACCCTGACCATCCTGGGCAAGGTCCCCCCCTCGGGCAAGACCGAGGCCAAGTTCCTCAAGGAGGAGTTCGAGATTGGCGACTACTACCGCCAGTTCACCGTCTCCGATGTGATCGACCAGGAGGGGATCACCGCCAAGATCAAGGACGGAGTGCTCGCCCTCTTCCTGCCCAAGCAGGCCCCGGCCCAGCCGAGGAAGATCACGGTGGTGTCCGAGTAGCCTCCGGGCCCTCGCGGCGGGCTTCCCGGCGGGTGGCCCGCGCGGGAGGCCGCTTCCGCGCTGAATCTCCGCGCAGGCGACTGACGGAAGGGCACCTCTCCTTTCTGGGGGGGCGCCCTTCCGCATTTTGGGGGAGCCGTCCGGGGTCGCGGGGAGAAGGGGGGAGGAGAAGGGCGTGGGGGAAGCGCGAGGGGCCGCTGGGCGGGCGGAAGGGCCGAGGGCCGCGGGGCGGGGAGGAAGTTCCTCCTTTTCCTCTCCAGGTCATGACATGGGATTCGAGCCGCGATTTCTGGAAGGATCTTTCCCAAAGCCGGATCGGCAGGGAAAGCGTCCCGCCGGGGCGGCGGCAGTCAATGCCGTGTCCGGCAGGCCGGGGTGCATAATTCAGTTGTACTGGGAGTGCTGGACAGGAACAGACAATTCGGACGTTTCAAAAGTCAGGCGCGGCAGCCGAGGAGCCGAGGAGCCGAGGAGCCGAGGAGCAGCTTCAGCATCTGCGGGACATCTGCTTCGCGCGGGATTCGGGCCGTCCGGCTGAGCCGGCCCGTTTCCCGGCTTACCTGCCGCCTTCAGAATCTCCTGCGCATTTGCCGTTCAGGCGTTCCCGTCCGGGTTCAGGGGAAGGCGTCTCCCTGCCGCCGCCCCCTTCGGCATCGGCGCCGCGGGCGGCATTCGGGTCCCCGCCGGATTGGCCTTCGGCGGAGCCGTGCCCTTCCGGGGAATCGGGCACCGGTCCGCCGTCCGCCGGGAATATCTCCCGGCCCTGCGCGGGGCCGTTGACGAGAGCCCAGCGCATCTGGCGCGAGATGCCCTGGATCAGATCGCACTCGCCCCGTGTGAGCCCGGCCCGGCGCAGAATCTTCTTCACGTTCATGAACCATCTGCCGGGGTTGGTCTCCGGGAGAAAGCCTATTTCCCGGAGGACGCTCTCCAGGTCGGCCGAGGCGCGCTCGAAGTCCCCGGCGGGCGCGGGAAGGACGGGAAGGGGCGGCGGGGGCTCCGCGCCCGCCGCCATCAGGATCTCGTAGCCGAATATCAGCACCGACTGGGCGAGGTTCAGGGACGAGAGTTCCGGCGATGGGGCGGGAATGGTGGCCGTGAGCGAGCAGAGCCTCAGATCCCCCGTCGACAGCCCGTCCCGCTCGGTGCCGAAGACCAGCGCCGCAGGCGGAGGGGAGCCGCCTCCGGGAGAAGGGCGCAGGAGTTCCCGGGCGAGAGTTCTGGGGGACAGCGGATCCCCCCTGTGGGAGCCGGCCCTCGCCGTGGTGGCCACGGTCACGGGGTATGGGGCGAGGGCCTCCCCGAGCGTTCCGAAGATCCTGGCATCCCTCAGGATTCCCTCCCCGAGCCTGGTGGCCGCCGCCTCCATGAGTTCCGGCCGGGAGGTGCGGGGCCGCACCAGCACCAGCCGTCCCAGGCCCGTGTTGGCCATGGCGCGCGCGCAGGACCCGATGTTCTCGGACTTCTGGGGGTCCACGAGGACCACGTCCACGTGGGATCTGGAGAGGAGCTCGGGGCGGCGGCCTTCCCGGCGCTGTCCTCGCATGGCGCCCGGTTCTCTTCCGAGGCTCCGCAGGTCAGCGGGACTTCACGATGGTCCAGGTCTCGTCGAAGATACGGTTGGCATCAGCCAGGTCCTTCATGTACTCCATCTTGTCCAGGAGCTCCTGGGGGGGGTACATGCCCTTGTTGTCCAGGTCCTCCTGGGGGATGAACTCGATGGCGGACTTGTTGGGGGTGGCGTAGTTGTTGAAGGTGGCGAGCCTCGCGGCCACCTTGGGCTCCATTATGTAGTTAAGAAATTCGTGAGCCACATCCGCGTTGGGGGCGCCCTTGGGGATCGCGAGCACGTCCAGCCAGAACTCGCAGCCCTCCTCTGGGATGATGTAGACGAGCCCGGCGTCCTCGCGGGAGGCCTTGATGGCCTCGCCGCTGTAGACCTGGGCGGCGTGGGCCACGCCCCCCATCACCTTGGAGAGCCCGCCGACGCCGGAGTCGAAGCCCATGAAGGCCGGGTGGCGCTTGGTGCGGGTGAGGAGATCGCCTGCCGCCTCGATCTGTTTCAGGTCGGTCGAGTTGTAGCTGTGGCCGAGGGACTTCAATGCCGATCCGAGGGCGTCGCGGGCGGTGTCGAAAAGTATGAAGTTACCCTTGTCCGCCGTGTCGGAGAAGATGATGGACCAGGACTTAGGCGTCTCGATGCCCGGCCTCGAGCGCACCGCCAGCCCCGACGTGCCCCACTGGTAGGGGATCACGTGGCGGTTGGACGGATCCTCCTCTATGTTGCGGAACTTCGGCTCCAGGTTGTCGATGTTGGTGAGCTTGGCGTGGTCCAGGGGCTGGATCAGCTCCAGGTTCAGCAGCGTCGGGATGAAGTATGTGCTGGGAACGATGATGTCGTAGACCCCCTGCCTCCCCAGCTGGAGCTTGGCTATCATCTCCTCGTTGGACTCGTAGAAGTCCATCCTCACCTTGACCCCGCGGGACTTCTCGAATTCGGTTATGAGCTCCGGGTCTATATACTCCGACCAGATGAAGACGTTCAGCTGTCTCTCCGCCTGGGTCTGGGTCTGGGTCTGGGTCTGGGCCTGGGCTGCGGGTGCCAGGAGGAGGGCAACGGCCGCTGCTGCCACGAGAGTGGCAGCGGCTGTCAGGACGCGCTTCATAGCGGCTCCTTCGTTATCTGCCCGCGCCCTTGGGGACGGCGGGGAAGGGCGCCCGCCTAGCGGCGGGGGAATCGTTGGGGGAAAGGACCCTAGGGGTAGAACGCCCATTATAATACATAGGCACAGGTTTTTGAAGCCCCTCCGGCGGGAAAGGGGGAAGCCCGCCCGGACGGTACCGATGCGCCGGACGGGCACGTGCAGGCTCCGCGGGCGTCCGGAGGTGCCTTGAAGCCCTGGCGGGCGGTCGGGACATGAAGGGCGAACGGCCGACTGCCGGAAAAGGAACGCCTGAACCGGAAGCGAGACTTATGTCGGAGCCGGTTTCCGCCGCAGTCGGATTGCCGGGTCCGCCGGAGCCTGCCGGAGCCGCGAATGTGAAGCTGAAACGCGCGGGCGGCAGGAGCCCGATACCGGGATTTTCCGACTGGAAACCTGAAGAAATCCCTGCGGCTGCAGTTGAATAGCATTGAAGCCGCAGCTGGTGTGCGCCAGTCGTTCGGATATGTTCAGACAATCAGCAATTGATATAATTTCAAATAAAATTGTCAACATCATTTGCGGCACCCGGTTTGATGCGTGATTTCATTCCTGATAATGTCTGAACGATCTCTCGGTGCGGAACACCCGATCGGACACGACATCGTTGATTATGTCGTGAAATCGACTCTCTTCTTTGACCGGCTCCCGCTCAGTCTGACTGTCCGATTATTGCCAGTCTGTATTTCAAAGATGGCGGTGCCTGCTGATTCATGACGCCGCCGCAATAAGTCGACGGGAGATTTTTGATGGGGAAATGGATGAGTCGGCGGCGACCTAAAATGGTGATTTGTCAGTTACCGTCCTCAATATTTGGTACGCTTTCACTTATTCTAGGCTTCCTGGAACCCTCACGCCGGGGTACGTAAATGTCCCGTATTGCCATACCTGTGCTTCGAGCAAATGCATGTGGGCGCTTCCCTCATCCATGCATTGTTGACCTAAAAATTGTATCTCGGAAATATGTGCGGGTATCTTGTTTTCAATAAGCTCTATAAGCGTTTGGATATAATGGGTAAACAGAACGTTGTTGAAGCCAAGATACAGGGCTGCCAAACTTTTTGTCAACTATTCGATCGGCTGTTGGCACATGCAGATAACGAAAATAAACGTTCTGCCTCAAAATTATGATCTGCAAAAGTATATCTTATTGGGTATCGGTTAGCCAATACTGATATTTCAGGGGGTCCCTGATGGCTGAAAGGGAGTCGAAGACGGACGGTCGCCGCTAAAGCTCGATACCGGTCCTTAAAATCTCGTTTATGAAGGGATTGTCGGTATCCAAGTCAGAGATTGAGAACGCCAGCGGTTCAAACCATCCGTTGAAATCTAGAGTCATATGGAAAAGTTGCTTTTGGAGTTTGAAAATTTCATCGTCCGACAAGCCATAGAAAAAGAATGCGATGTCAACATCGCTCAATTCACGCGCGGAACCCTTGGCGTATGAGCCGACTAAATACACACGCTCTATCGGCATCAAGGCCTTGGCCGCAGCGGCGTATCTTCAGGCCTCGGCTCTGGCGGCTTCAATGTCTGCAGCCATGTGAATGCCTCCTTGGTTAGGTTAAACATTCTCAACGCTTCAGCTCGCGTTGCCTTTTGGGACATTAATAGTTTATAATCGGGATAACGTTTGTTAACGGCATCTTGTGACAGATCTACAAAAAAATCACATGTCTCTAAGGGAATATGCACGGATACTTTGTCTGCAATGGGGTTGATAAGTTTTTCGATATTGTGGGTAAACGGAATGGGTGGGGTGAACGGAATGGAATTGAAGTCAAAGTATAGCCCGAACAAACCTTTTGCCAACTTTTCGATCGCCTGCTGGCACATGAAGATAGAGTAAAACCAACGGCCTCCCGTTAAATTGTGTTCTGCAGACTCAATATCGTATTGGGCGTCTTTCAGCCAATACTGATATTTTTTCTTCCGGTCCCATTAAATCCTCCAGAATGAATCGCGCCTTAGTCCTAGAGGACGGTGGATAACCTGCCATTAAATTATCATACACCTCAACAAGGATGATTGCAAATAAAGTCGTCATAAAGGCATAATCTTATCCGATATCGCCATTTCAGGTAGTGTGGCGCCGTTGTGCCGTTGTACGGATCATTTGACACTTTCTCATTTGACACTTTCATGCGCAGAAACTTGCGAAGGGCATCGGGGCATCATGGGCTACCGTCCGGGTCCTCCGGGAGCAGGAGGCCGTACGTGGATGTTGCTCAGTGTGCTTCCGCAAAAGAACGTGTTTATATAATTATGCATAATTATGTTTAATTATGCTGCGGCAAAATGCAAAAAGAGGTATGGTTGGCCCGAATGGAGATTGAGTATGTCTCGTGCAGCCAGCAGCCCCGTCATTGAACCCGAAGTAATGGCCGTCCTGACCATGAGGGCCCAATCCCTGATCTTGCCGTTCTGCCTTGTCATACGCACCTGGATAGTAATCCTGAGCCATGCGGGAAAGAGCAACGATGAGATCGCGGCAGCACTCAACTTGCACCGCAATACCGTAGGGAAATGGAGAAGAAGAATCATAGCTGACGGGCTCAAAGGCCTGGACGACGTTCAGCGCTCCGGCAGGCCCAGAACATATGAGCATGATAAGGTCAGAAAGACATCATGAAGACCCTGGGGAAGACTCCGCCAAAAGACTCTTCCCAGCGGGAAACCAAAGCCGCGGCGGCAAAACAGGGAGTGTCCGAGGACATCTTCGGGAGGATACTGCGGGCGAACCGCATTAAGTTCTGCAGGGCGCCTCTGACCTGGCGTGTGAGCTCGGCCCCCCTGTTCACCCGAAAGTCAACGGACGTCGTGACCCTTTACATGAACCCGCCGAAGAACTCCGCAGTCATCTCGGTCGATGAGAAGCCCGGCATCCAGGCCGTCGAAAGACCCAACGGATACGTCAGGACCAGGACCGGGACCATCATCAGGGGCAAGAACAGCACCTGCGAGCGCCACGGGACTACGGCAAACCTGTTCAACGCAGCGGATATCAAGAAAGGAAAGGCGCGGACCAAGACTTACGGAAGGAAGAGGCGGGTTGAGTTTGTGTAGTTCATGGATTATGTGGTGAAGTCGGTTCCTGGCGCGAGCGATCCGGACAACTGAATCAAGCTTCACGTTGTCCTCGACAACTACTGCACCCATAAGGGATGCGAGGAGCGGCTCATCGACGACAAGATCGTCTTCATGCACTTCACCCCGACTGACGCAAGCTGGCCTAACCTGGAGGAAGTGTTCTTCGGTAAGATCCAGCGCAAGCTCATTAAGAATGGAAATTTTAAATCCAGACGAGAGATGCTCCAAGCCATAAAGGATTTCGTGAATGTTCACAACACAAACGGTATGCCGTACCGTTGGCGGAAGAGGGAGGTGAAGGGGACACAGATTAGGAATAATCACACGAACTTTTGCGATTAATCAATAGAATAATTATGTTTAAATTTTAGCAGGAAATCTTGTTGCTGTCTGGATAAATCCTGATTTCAGAACACAATGAAAATTATATCTATGCAGTTGTCTTTGCCATATGCCAATCAAAAAATCATCCCTAAAATATCATGTGAGCATCAGAGATATTTGTCGAACAACATTTGATTGTTTAACCATGTTATCCATTGACATTAGGTTAAGAAGTTACAATTTTACATGGAGGCGAGTCCCAGAAATAATTGTGACATTGCTGGTTACGTTCCTCTGGCGGGAATTTAAGGCGTACGCTGATCCGGCAGATGACGGGAGGTATCGACCGGAGCCTCCTGCTCGGAGGGTGGGGAGATGAGAAGAGGGGGAAGGGAGGGGTGGGGAGAAGGATGGGAATATTGCCGCGACGTTGAGGCAGGGCGAAATCATTTTTCCGGGAGGATATTTCAAAAAACGGAAAGAAGTTCAAGATGTTGAACGGAATGAAGCTCAAGACGTTTCCGGTGAGTATTGAAAACGGTTGAAAATGATCATTTTTGGAGTATAATGAAGACGTTCGGACAAAATCAGCTGTTTTGCCCCGCTTCTTTTCGTTTCTTTTCTCTTCTCTTCGGTTCTCTTCTCTTCGGTTCTCTTCGGTTCTCTTCGGTTCAGCGGCTCCGCCCCGGAGTCTCTTTCCGCAGGCGGTCCAGCTGCCCGGAAAAGCCCCGCCGAGCTCCTCGCCCTGGCGCTGCCCTTCCTGGCCCGATTAACTTTGGAGGCGCTTCCGTGACTTTTCAAGCAGGAAATCCGGCAAACCCGGACGCGGCCTGTTCTTCCGGCGGGGCCGCGGCCGTTTCGGCCGCCGTTTTCGCCGCCGCTCTCATTCTCCTTTCGGTTCCGGCATCTGCCGAAAACGAGCTCTACCGCGGCCAGGTGGTGAGCGTCCAGGACGGCGACACCATCACCGTGACCACCACCGACTACGAGCAGTTGAGGGTGCGCTTCTACGGAATCGACTGTCCCGAGAAGAACCAGAATCACGGCCCCGAGGCCAAGGAATACCTCACCGGGCTGGTATTCGGAAAGACGGTGGACATAGAGGTCCTGGACATCGACCGCTACAGCCGCCAGGTGGGCCTGGTCAGGCTTGACGGGACGCTCATAAACCAGCGCATGATCGAGGCGGGCTACGCCTGGACCTACGAGCAGTACTGCAAGGTGAAGGACCTCTGCGCGGACTTCAGGAACGCCGAGAGCTCCGCCAGGGGCAGAAGGGCAGGGCTCTGGGCGGATTCCGACCCGGTGGCCCCCTGGGACCACCGCCGCTCGCGAAGGAAAAGGTAGCTCTGGCTCCCCCCGCGCCTGCGCCCGGCAGACGTTGCGCCTGCGCGGCGCCTATTGAACGCGAAGGCCCCCCGTCCGTTTTCTGGGCGGGGGGCCTTCGCGTCCGATGTCCCTTCTTTTTCTTCCGTCCCTTCTTTTTCTTCCGTCCCTTCATTTTCTTCCGTCCCTTCTTTTTCTTCCGGGGGGCATCTCCCGATCCGGCGACGGTAACGGGTGCTTTCCGGAAGGGCCGAAAAGTGCGGTGCCGCCGGTCGCTGTTCTGGCGCGCCGCGGCAATGTCCGCAAATGAACCGATCTGATCGGAACGCCCCGGAATGAACGCCCGGGGAATGCTCGGCACGGCGCGGGGCGCGGCCGGGCCGGCGGAGCCCCGCCCGGTGCCGTCCGTGAGCGCTCCCGGCGCGGATCAGACGGCTTCCGCCGCGGCCGCGAGGCTCTTCGCGAAGGCCTCCCTCTTGGCCTTCACGGCGTCTATGTCCTCCACGTATCGGAGCGCTCCGGAGGGGCAGGCCGCCGCGCATCGGGGCGCGCCGTCGCACTGGTCGCACTTGACGGCAGAGCGCGCGGCCTGGGAGTAGACGATGTTCCCGAAGGGGCAGACAGCGGAGCAGGCCCTGCACCCGATGCACTTTTCGGGATCGGAGGCGACGACCCCGCGGGAGTCCCGGGCGAGCGCCCCGGTGCGGCATACCGAGAGGCACGGGGCGTTGTCGCACTGGAAGCAGGTGAGGGGGATCTTGGCGCCGTCCCTGAAGAAGACGAGGCTTATCCGCGCGGGGGCCGGGTAGAGCTCCGCCCAGTCGCGGGAGGCGCAGGCGAGCTCGCAGTTCAGGCAGCCGATGCACCTGGACGGCGAGACGGAGATGGTCTTAGGCGGCATCGGCATCGCTTCCCTCCTTCCCGGCCGGGAGTCCCAGACCCGCCCGCTTGGCGGCGATGTGGGCGTCCAGGGCGGCGGCGGCCTTGACGGGGTCCGGCTCCACTATGAAGGCGGCGCCCACCACCGACTTCAGGCCGTCCACCGCGAGGCCCGTGACGGCGGGGCTTCCCAGGATCATGGGGGGGAGCCCCAGGTGGGTGGTGATGCCCGAAGCCACGGCGTAGAGGCCTATGGCCGCGGCCTTCTCGGAGTACCACTCGGGGGCGGAGGCGGCCACGGGGAGCATGTCTATGTCCACGCCCACGGCGTCCGCGAGCACGGCGCACAGGTGGATTATCCGCGAGTTGTCCACGCAGGAGCCCACGTGCAGGACCGGCGGGATGCCCAGGGCGCCGCACAGGCCCTTCAGGCCGGGACCGGCCAGCTCCGCCGCCCCGGGCATCAGGAGTCCCGCCTTGCCCATGGCCCCGGTGGCGCATCCGGTCACCAGCACCAGGATGTCCTTCCTGATGAGCTCCCTGGCCATGGTCACGTGGTGGTGGTCCTGCCGGAGCTTGGGGTTGTTGCATCCCACTATCCCCACGGCCCCGCGGAGGGCGCCGGACTTTATGGCGTCCACCAGGGGCCCCGGGGTGCCGCCCACGGCTCCCAGTATGGCCTCGTTGGAGAAGCCGGAGAGCATGTCCACGGGCTCGCAGGGGATGTCGACCCGGCCCTGGTCGCGCCGCCTGTAGGCCTCGATGGCTATGGCCACGGCCTTGCCGGCGAGCTCCCGGGCGTTTCGGGGGGTGAAGTGGAACCTCTCGGCGCCGGGGAAATGGCCCTTCTCGGAGGTGGTTATGAACTTGGTGTGGAAGCAGGCGGCGACGTCGGTCAGGCTCGGCATGATGCACTGGTAGTCGGCTATTATGGCCTCCACCGCGCCGGTCATTATGGTGAGCTCGGTCATCATGTGGTTGCCGGCGAGCGGCACCCCGCGGCGCATCAGGAGCTCGTTGCCAGTGCAGCAGAGCCCGGCCACGTTGATGCCTGAGGCCCCCGCGTCCTTCGCGGCCTTCAGGTTCTCCGGGTCGGAGGCGGCCAGGAGGATCATCTCCGAGACCACGGGGCTGTGGCCGTGGACCAGGATGTTCACCATGTCCTTCTTTATGGCACCCAGGTTCACCCTCGTCTTCACCGGGGCGGGGGTGCCGAAGATGATGTCGGAGATCTCGGTGGCGGTCATGGACCCGCCCCAGCCGTCGGCCAGGGACACCCTGGCGGCGTGGAGGCACAGCGACACCGGATCGCAGTCCACGCCCATGTGGGTGCGGTGGAGCATCTCCACGGGCTCGCGGTCGATGCCGCGGGGGGTGATCTCGAGCCGGTTCCAGAGCTCCCGGCGGGCCTTGGGCACCCGCGAGAGGAAGGCCAGCCCCGGCCCGAAGCTCGAGTAGTCCTGCCCGAGACGTTCCGCCAGGCGCTTGGCGACGGCGTTCACCTCGCCCTCGGCGTCCACGCCCACCTCGGCCGCTATCCTCCGGAGCTTCGCCTCGTCGCGGACGGCGTAGCCGGGGGCCTCCCCGGAACCCGCCTCGCGGAGGACCTCGACCAGATCGCGCCCGTGGTCGGAATGCGCCGCGGAGCCTCCCGCCACGAAGCGCCCGAAGTTGCGGGCGACGGTCAGATCCGCCCCCGCCCCGCAGACGCCCTTGTCGCGGTCCAGGCCCGGGATGATGCGGCAGGGTCCCATCACGCACTTGGAACACGACAGCCCCATATCGCAGACGTTGCACTGGGGGGTCTGCTTCTCCAGCCGGTCCCAGGCCAGGCAGATCCCCTCTTTCCTGGCCTTGTCGATGAGGTGGCCCGCCTCGTCCTTCCAGATCGAGCACTCGGCGGCGGGCTTGAAAAATTCGCTCATGGTTCCTCCTTCGTGAAGGCTCTTGCCGCTCGCGGCGGCGTCGACCCTCCGCGCACCGGGTGGCGCGGGGGAGCTGTCATGTCGCTTTTCCGTCCGGAGACGACGGCTCCGGAGGACATCGGACCGGCGCTCGGCGCCGGGAGGCGGCGTCATCCGGGCGCCGCGCCGGGTGGCTCCCCCCGCGGCCGCGGCGGCAGGGCGGCTCCGTGCCTGCCCGGGGGGTCCCGGCGGTGCCGGAGAGGGGTGCGGGACGTGCGGGTTCGCTAGACGCCGGTTTCGGGAACGGGGGCTTCCGGGCGGCCTGACGGTCCCGCGCCGCGCTTCGTGCCGCGGCGCCGGCGGGGCCGGGGGGAGACGGTCAGACGGATTTAAGGAGAAGCGGACCTCCCGGAGCCTCGTAGGCGGCCGCCTTCCTGAGCTCGGTCGCCATGAGCCTCCTGCGGCAGGACGGGCACACGGCGGACGCCTGGCCGCCGTAGAAGCCTATCTGCTCGCGGGTGAAGACCCTGGCCCCGCACTCGGGACAGGGGGCGAGCTCGAACTCCCGCTCCCAGATCTTCCTCGTCCCGGCCTTCTCGGAGAAGGCTATCTTGCCCGTCGGGCAGCTCAGAGCGCATGCGAGGCAGCCTATGCAGTCCTCGGGGGGCTTCCGGAAGGGGCCGGTGACGGTCCTCGCGAAGCCCCGGCCGGCCAGGGCTATCGCCTCTGGCCCGTTCGCGCGGCAGGCCCGCACGCAGCGGCCGCACCTGATGCATCCGTCCGGGTCCTTCATGAAGCGGGGGTCCGGGGCGACGCCGTACTCCTCCGCCAGCCTGGCGATCCTGGGGGCCTTCGGGGCGCGGTTAACGAGAAGCGACAGGACGTAGCGCCTGGCGTCCATGACCGCGGGCGACCCCGTCTCGGCCCTGAAGTCCCTGTCGCGCAGGGGGAACATGCACGAGACTGCCAGCTGGCCGCGGATCTCGGCCACGCAGAGCCTGCAGGAGCCCTCCGCGGGGAGCCCCTCGTGGTGGCAGAGCGTCGGGATCTCTATGCCGCACAGCCGCGCGGCCTCCAGGAGCGTCGTCCCCCTGGGCACGGAGACCCTGATCCCGTCGATCGTGCCCTCCACCATGGGGATGCCGGGGCGCGGCGGCCTCGGCGGCAGGACCGCGGGGGCCGCGGCTGGGCTGCCGGGTCCGGGGAGGGCGGTGTCAGGCCGTCCGGGCATCTGGGCCTCCTTCCGGGTGCCTGTGCGCCTTCAATGCCTCGAACGCGCATGCGGCAAGGCATGCCCCGCACGTGACGCATTTCTCGGGGACCACCCGCCTGGGCTCCTTCCCGGAGCCCTCTATGGCCTCCGCTGGGCAGGCCTTCTGGCACCTGCCGCAGGAGCGGCAGGAGGCGGGGTCCACCGCCGGCTGGTACATGCCCCGGCAGCGGCCCGCGCGGCAGAACCCCCCCTCGTGCTCCAGGTACTCGTCGCGGAAGTAGCGGAGCGTCGAGAGCACCGGGTTGGCGGCGCTCTTGCCCAGGCCGCACAGGGCGGTGGCGGCGAGCATCCTGGCCTGCCTCTCCAGGAAGTCCGTGTCGCCGGGCCGGGCGCGGCCCTCGGTCATGTCGGTCAGGACCTCCAGGATGACCGGGAGCCCCTCGCGGCAGGGGGCGCACTTCCCGCAGCTCTCTTCGGAAAGGAATGCCGTGAAGTAGCGGGCGGTGTCGACCAGGCAGCTCAGGTCGTCCATGACGATGAGCCCCCCGGAGCCCATCATGGCCCCGGCGCCGGCCAGCGCGTCGAAGTCCAGGGGCAGCTCCAGGGCGGACTCGGGAAGACAGCCGCCCGATGGCCCCCCGGACTGGACGGCCTTGAACTTCCGCCCCCTGGGCACCCCGCCCCCGGCATCGTTTACCAGCGACCCGACTGAGGACCCCAGGGGGAGCTCCACCAGGCCCGTGCGCCTCACCTTGCCCACGAGCGAGAACACCTTGGTGCCGGGGTTGTCCCCGGAGCCGGTCTCCCGGAACCAGTCAGGGCCGTTTCTGACGATCATGGGCACGTTGGCCCAGCTCTCCACGTTCTGGAGCAGGGTGGGCTTCTCCCAGAGCCCGGCCTCGGTGGTGCGCACGTACTTGACCCTGGGCTGCCCCTCGCGTCCCTCTATGGAAGCCGTGAGGGCCGTGGACTCGCCGCACACGAAGGCGCCGCCGCCCTCGACTATGCGGAGCCGGAAGCTCATGCCCGTGCCCAGGATGTCGTCTCCCAGGAGGCCGGCCTCCTCGGCGGCCCGCACGCAGGAGTTCAGCCTCTCGACGCTCAGCGGGTACTCGTGGCGGACGTAGACGAAGCCCTCCTCGGCCTCCATGGCGTAGGCGCCGACCGTCATGCCCTCTATCACGGAAAGGGGGTCGCCCTCCATGAGGGCCCGGTTCATGAAGGCGCCGGGATCCCCCTCGTCTCCGTTGGCGATGAGGTAGCGCGGGCGGCCCGCGGCCTCCTTCAGGGCCCTCCACTTGCGCCCGGCGGGGAACCCGCCGCCGCCCCTGCCGCGGAGGCCGGAGAGCTCCACCCGCCTGAATGCCTCCTCGCGGCCGAGCTCGGAGAGCGCGAGCTCCAGGGCCCCGTATCCCCCTGCGGCCAGGTAGTCCGTGAGGTTCCCGGGCCGCGTGCGTCCGAAACGGGCCATGACGAGCCTCTTCTGGGGCAGGTAGAAGGGGATCAGGTCCTTCTCGCGGCACTTGGGGTCGGCGGCGAGCCTGTCCAGGAACCTCCCGCCCACGAGGGTCTCGCCGACCAGCTCGGCCGCGTCCTCCGGCTTCACGCCCCCGTACAGCCAGCCCTCCGGCTCCACCTCGACAAGGGGGCCGCGCTCGCACAGACCCAGGCATCCGGACAGCTCCGCCCTGAAGCGGGCCCCTCCCTGGAGCCCCCGGTCCCGGCAGGCGGCCTCCACGGCCGCGAAGACCTCCTGGGCCCCCGAGGCCAGGCAGCCGGGGCCGCCGCAGACCCACAGCCGGCGCTCCGGGGCGGGCGACTCCGTCAGTTCCCGGCGAAGCGCCCGGAGCTCCTCGATGCTTCTGAGACGCATAGGCAGCCTTTCCGCCGGCCGGCGGCGCCCGGCGGTGCCGGGAAGCCCGGCAGGGCGAGCTGCCGGGGAAAAGGGACAAGAGGAAGAAGGCATGCGGAACCGGACTGGGGCAGAGGACGGCTGCCATGGCAGAGGGCGGCGGCCAGGACAGGGGGCGGCGGCCATGGCAGAGGTCGGCTGCCAGGACAGAGGAGCGAGGCCAGTGCAGAGGACGGCGGCCAGGGCAGAGGAGCGAGGCCAGTGCAGAGGACGGCGGCCAGGACAGCGAACAACGGGCAACGGTCAGGCAACGGGCCGGCCAGCGGTCAGGGCAGCGGACAGCCGGAGGAGAGAGCAAGAAGCGGTTCGGCCTGAGCCGGGGTCCATGGATCCGAATCGGCCGTCCGGGCCCGGAGGCTCGCGGCGGGAGGGCAGGGCGCGGAGGTTCATGGCGGCGACCGGCCCTAGACCGGGATCCTTGCCGCCGCGGCGCCGGTGACCTTGCCGTACACGGTGCCGTCCATCATCACTACCGGGGCCAGGGCGCAGGCCCCGACGCAGTTGACGGGCTCGAGCGTGACCTTCCCGTCCGCCCTGGTGCCTCCCAGCTTCACGCCGAGGGACTTCTCCAGGGCGCCGGCCACGGCCTGGCTGCCCTTCAGGTGGCAGGCCGTGCCGCAGCAGACCTGGACCAGGCGCTCCCCCTTGGGCGTGAAGGAGAGCGCCTTGTAGAAGGACGCCACGGCGTAGACGCGGGCCAGTGGGACCTTCAGGCGCCTGGCGACCGCCGCGAGGGCCTCCTCGGGAAGGAATCGCCAGCGCCCCTGGATGAGCGTCAGGAGGGGCAGGAGCTCGCCAGGATCGGGGGGGCGGCTTTCCAGGATCCCTGGGAGGGCTGTCATGTCCGGGGCTGCCATGAGGTTCTCCTCTTCCGGCGCTTCGAATGGTCTGCCAAGTGTCCAAAAGCCAATGTCAAATTATAATGTGTACCTATAATATAGTGGAGCTGGGTCGTTTGCAAGTCCCCCCGGGCGGCAAGGGGCAGGGGGATTCAGGGGTGCTGCGGGCCTGCCGGGCAGGGTCGCCGGAGCCTCTTCCCCGGTCTCGCGACAGATCTTTCGGAAGCTTAAAGTGAGGGGGAGGCTTCGTCTCTCCAGACCATCGTTATTCCTTTCATATTTTAAATTAAACAACTGTCGTTATTAATTGGTAGATTTTATAACATAACCTGTAGGTATTATAAGAATATTGATTTGATGATAAAAATATTTAAATCAATACATTTATCACTTAATTATGATACTTTATCTTGTCGATAACGTTATTTAAATATTTTAAATATTTAAACTATAAAATAATAATAATTACAATTTATGATATGCCATATATTCCTTTATTGTCTTTATTAATTAGTTATATTTACGTTAAAAAAAGAAATTAACTTTTATTAATATTTTTTATACATGCGATTATTTCAGTCAGTTTTCTGAAATAAAATTAATGTTTAATTATTGATTATATATATTGTTATCATATGAATTTTGGTTATTTCTAAAGTTTAGATATTATTTTTGTTAATTGTTATCTATTGCACAATTAATATTGGCATAATGCAATAGCTTGAATTTTCCATTTTTGAAGACATATAAAATGTTTTACCTGTTATAGTTTGGTTGTATTCATGGATAATCACATCTTTTGTCGAATACGCATTTTTCTTGTTATTATAATTATTATCTCTTGACAGCATGCTGCGCCCCCTTTGCTGGCCATGAACTTTCCCCAGCCCGGACTCCTCTTGGCCGGCCGGTCTAAGTCCGAGCCGCGGCAGCACTTGTCAATCGGCCGGCGCTTGTCTCCCGGCAGAGGCTGTCACCCCGCTACGGCATTCTCCAGGCAGCTTCTGGCCCCCGGCTTCGGCCATCTCTCTGAATCGTCTGTCTTCAAGCTGCCGTCTCACGGCTTCCGCTGACTTCCAGGCATCCCCGGCACCGGAGATGCCGGGCCGGCTCCTGAATCTGCAGGGAAATGACCCAGATGTCAACATGATGGCTGAACTCATGCCTTCACGTCCAGCGGGAGCGTGAGATTCGCTTCCTGATTCCCCTGGGCCTGTTCACGGGCCTTCTTCTTGACCCGGCGGCGGGACGCGTGGTAAAGTGCCCCATTCTGTCAGGCTTCTCCGCCTGTCACGCGGAACTTCACTCCACCCCTGTCCGCGGCGGTTTGACCCTACCCTGCAAGGCGCCCGGACCCCGCCGGCCCCCGGCCGGAGGAGGGGGCACGGGATATCCCTGTGCCATGCCTCCGCCTTTCGCACTCAGCTCTCGCGGCGGACGCGACCGTAAGCCCGGCCATCCCCGGCCGGACTCAACGCAACGGTTGTGCCCGAGGCTGGTCACGTCCCGCGACACGCGGGGCACCCGGGTTTTCCTATGAGTGATTCCGTCGGCAGCGCGCCCGCGGGCGGGCCCAGGGGCCCCGCCCCGGTCCCGAAAGGCATGCGTCTCCAGGCCCTGGCCTGGTCCGTCGCGTTCCTGGCGGGGCTCGGCCTCGCGGTCTGGGGGCACCAGACCCTCAGGGCGGCCACCACCCCGCGTCCCATTCCTCCTCACCCCGAAAGCATAGTGACCCTGGCCCCCAGCGTGACCGAGACGGTCTTCGCGGTCGGGCTCGGCCCTTCGGTCACCGGCGTCACGAGCTACTGCCGCTACCCCCCCGAGGTGGAGACTCTCCCCAAGGTGGCGGGCTTCAGCGACGTGAACGTGGAGGCCATACTGCGCCTCCGCCCGGACCTGGTGATCCTGCCCGTGGACAAGACGGCCACCGCGGCGGAGCTCTCCCGGCTCGGGCTCACGGTCATGCCGCTGGACACCCGGAACCTGGAGGGGCTCATGCATGCCATGACGGAGCTGGGCGCCGCCACGGGCAGGGGCCGCGAGGCCGAGCTCGCCCTGGACCGCATACGCTCGGCCATTGCCTACGCCAGGGAGAAGGCCAGGGGCAAGCCCAAGCCCAGGGTGCTCTTCTCGGTCATGCACTCCTACGCCGGGGTGGGCTACATAAGCGAGATAACGGCCGCTGGCAACGACGGCTTCTTCTCGAACCTGATAGAGATCTGCGGCGGCGTCAACGCCTACGAGGGCAGGCTCCCCTTCCCGACCCTGTCCCGTGAGGCGATATTCCAGCTGAACCCGGACGTCGTGATAGATCTCCTTCAGAACGAGGCCGACGCCCCCGACGCCATGAAGGGCTGGCTGCAGCTCGGGAACATTTCCGCCGTCCGCCGGGCCCGCGTCTACATCTTCACCGAGGAGTCGGACACGGTGCCGGGTCCCAGGGCCTGGAAGACCATCCGCAAGGTGTCCGACGCCATCCAGCCCGACCCGCCGCTCCCTCGCGGGGAGACGGAGGACGCCGGCGAAGGGGGGAGCGAGGGTCCCGGCTTCACGGCTGTCTCGGGCGCTCCCGGCGTCGTGACGTCGAACTCAGGGGCATTGGCCGGCACCGTAGCTAACTCTGCCGCGCCCGGCGGAACTTCGGGCAAAGCCGGGGCATTGGCCGACAGCGCCGCTAGTCCTGCCGCGCCCGACGGCATGGCGGGGGCCTCCGACGGCACTGCCTCAGGGCCGTCCGCTTCCGCGCCCGCTTCCGAGTCCCTGTAGGTCCAGTCCATGAGGGACGCGCCCGCCGGCGCTGCAAGCTCAAGCGTGTCCGGTATCGCCTCGGGAAGGTCGCCTTCCTGCCGCGTGACGGGAATTCTTGCGTCTTCCGGACATGGCGCGGACGGCGGCATGGCCTTCGGCATGTTCTTCGGCATAGCACTGAAGCATCCGGCAGGAAGCGTCGCGTCCTGGACCGCCTTGCCCGGAACTGTCTGTCGCGGAACTGTTTGTGGCGTAAGCATTTTGTCCGAAGTTGCCTTTTTCGGAACAACTCTTTCCGAAATCATTCCTTCATATTTCGCAGAAGCGGGAATTATTTTATCTGATATTTTTTTCGTAGTGTTCAACAAGCATTTTCCTGACATGCTTTTCGACATATTGGATGCTGTGAGTAAAGTATGCATTTTATGCATAAGACATATTGATCACGGAACAGCGTACGAACGGCATTCAGACGCGCTTCTGGAACGTCTGGTGCCGGAACGCGTGACGCGTGCGACACCGGCGGGAAACGCCCCTGCCGTCACTGAATGGACAAACGTAGCATGACTGACCTGACAGAAGAGAGGGCCGGAGCGCCTGGCACGATAGCGCCCCCCGGCGAGCCTTCCGGAGCGGCCCCGCCCCCCGGCGAGACTTCCGGAGCGGCCCCGCCCCCCGGCGAGGCTTCCGGAGCGGCCCCGTCCCCCGGCGAGGCTTCCGGAGCGGCCCCGCCCCCCGGCGAGCCTTCCGGAGCGGCCCCGTCCCCCGGCGAGGCTGCCGGAGCGGCCCCGCCCCCCGGCGCGGCTTCCGGAGCGGCCCCGCCCCCCGGCGAG
>JAISEQ010000170.1 GCA_031264045.1 Deltaproteobacteria bacterium | reverse complement strand
TCCCCGACCTCCCGGCGGTTCTCTTTCAGTTCGCTTTCCGCCTCGTCCGTCCTTCCGCCCGAAGACTCCTGGACTGACTCCTCCAGGCACCCGGCCTCTCCGCCCGTGATCGGATACATACATCTGTGCGGCAACTTTGATAGTTGCGCCCAGACAGATAGCAAGTATTATCGATGCCTTCAGACAGAGTCTTCTATCCGCCGACTCTTTTTGTATGCGAAGACATGTTTCCTTATCGGACGCAGTAGGTGTATATTTTGTAGCTATATCAATTCCTTCAGTGATAGCATAATTCCATGTATGACCTATTAGGTCAAGAGAAATCCAAAAAAAATTGATATAGCTATCACTTTTTTTCATGCCTTATTTGTTGATCTATAAATTTTAATTTATCTGCAAACACATACTAGTTAGCACAGCGTCCACATTACTACTGCAACGACCTCTATAGCAAAAATTTTGTCAAAAGATGGTCCGCACACCACTTCGGTCGTATGAGGGAAGTGTTGTGTTTCGCCTGATGTTCCCATGGCTCTCACTGAAGGCTTAAATATCTCAACGTGGTCTCAATATTGCTCCAACAGCAGAAGTGTGTGGGACGGTCTTTTTCGAGCGTCCTCCGCCAAGCCGGCGGCGCGGCCGGGATGTACCACGGCACCGCCCCCCCCCCCCGCGGGAGGTCAGCGCGCCGGTTCCGGCAGAGCGTCCCGCGCCCCGCCGACGGCGCGGCCAGGCAGACATATGTCGTAACCCCCCTATTTTCGCTGGCGGTCGAGAACAGAGTGCGTACAGCGTCCGCTGCAATGCCTCTGCAGCCGCCCCTGCGGCTATATTTCAGTCAAATGGAGGTGCGAACCTCCCTCACTCCCGCTCGGGGAAGTATAGCGTTTCGTCTGATGCGCCCATGGCTCTCGCTGAGGGTTTGAATATCCCACCGCGAGTTCAATAGCTCCACCAATAGAAGTGTGTGGGGCGGTCTTTTGAGAGCGTTCTTTGTCTTGCTGGCGGCATGGCCAGGCAGATCTGTGGCGATCCCTCACGGGGCGGGAGGTCAACCCGTCTCTTACGGGCGAGCGCCCCCTGCATCGAAGTGGGGACGGCCAGCACAGAGTATTGGTAACCCCATCAGGGAGGTAACCGTCTGTGTATTCTCTGCCTCGAATATTATGCAATCAACGCAGAACTGGATTATCCTCTCTTGGATAAGTTCTGCTGTTGAATGTCCTAAATTTTTAAATATTCAATTGAATTATAAATTCAAACATACTTGCTAATTAAAATATACGGATATTTACATGGGTATTTAAAATACCACCATTATATTATTTGTGTAGTTTCAAATACAATTTAATCGATTTGATAATATTCATACAAAGAAATGAAAAATTTATTGTCGATATTTTGATTGTAGATTTTGTAAATCTTGAACAATCATTGGAATAATCCCCAGGTTCCTGTCCCGGAGCCTCCAGGGGAGAGTCCCCTGCAGAACTGGAAAGCAGGTGACGGTCGGAACAGGGCTCGACACGGACGTCCCTTCCGAGTCCTTCCGGATCTGTTGGCGTGAAAACGGCGAAGTCGATGAAATTACGGCCCCGGATGTCGGATGGCGGCTCCGGAAAGAAGTGACCGGGAACGCCATTAAAAAATTTAAACCGGATCCTGAAATTGAAATTTCATAAAATAATTTGATGTTGACGGGAAAATTATTATGTCAATCATTGAAAGACGGTCCGGCTTCGACAGAGATGACTTCCCCCATATCGCGCTGTCCGCGTTCCTGCAAAGGATCCTGAACTACTGGGCTGGATTCATCCGAAGGCAATACGGCCCTGGGAGAAAATATGTTGACATTCCCGTGAGCTACAGGAACATGCGCTATCCTGCGGAACTGAAGCTCAGGGGCGTAACCGCCGGGGAAGAAAGCGTTGTTCAGGCCCCCGGGCATATGGAAAAATGCGGCTCTTCCGCAGGCCGACCGATCATCTCCGGAAGGGCCTGCGGTTAATCGCGGGACTAAAATATCTTCCGGGATACACCGGACCGCGGCGGCAGGACCGTACGCGCGACCGCGCGCCGACAGATGCTCCGGGACCGTAGCTCGTTTGCGGCGCGCATCTGATCGTTTGCGGCGCGCAGCGGCACGGGCCGCCTCCCCGCCCGCCTCCCGGGATGGCGGGGTCCTTCGCGGCCGGGCCGCTCCCGTCCCCGTACGATTTGCCGGAAATCTCCGGGATGCCCGCGTCCGTCAGGCCGATCCCCCGGAGCCGGATCCGGCCGGGCGCCTGCCCCGGACCCATCAGGCCTCGCGGCCTGGAGGCGGCACCAGGCGGATGAACGAGTTCCGCCACTCCTTCAGGGCCTTCTCGCGCTCCTGGGGGTTCGTGTCCTCCTGGCTCGTGAACGCGTCCAGGAACTCCGTGGGGTAGTGGGCCTTCACGTAGGCCATGCGGTAGCTCAGAAGCGCCCTGGAGACGGCCTCGCCCTTGGAGGGGGAGATGCGGGCGTGGAAGACCAGCCGGTCCCAGAGCTCCGCAGCGTCGCGCTCGGGGAAGCCGTTGGCCTCCCCGAGGGAAAGGAAGGGCGGCTTCTTCGCGGAGAGCTCCTCGCTGTCGTCCCCGGCCATGGAGCGGACCAGGAGCTCCGCCAGGGGGAAGCCGCAGCGGGTGACGGCGTCCACGGCCGCCGCCAGCTGCTCCAGGTACAGGAAGACCCCGCAGGTGGGGGCCAGGACCGGCAGGAGCGTCTGGTGCTGGGCGCATGGCCTGGCGCCGCCCCGACGGGCGTCCAGGTAGGCCGCGCAGACGGCGTAGTCGTTGAAGAGGGGGGGATGCAGGGCGCGGAGGGCCACGATGTCCTGGAAGCTCAGGCCGTCCAGTGTCTTCAGCGCCCCGGCCACCCAGTAGTTGCCGAGGAAGGGGATCCCGGAGGTGTTGCCCTCGGAGAGGAGCTCCAGCGTCATGGGGTCGTCCAGAGGGACCGCGGAGAGATCCAGGAGCCCTCCGTTGTGCTCGACGAGCTTCAGGCAGGCGCCCAGAAGCGACAGCGTCCTGGACGGGGACACGTCGAAGCGCAGGAGGCCGTTCTCCTCCACGCCCCTGGCGTCGAACTGCACCGCGGTCTCGGGCCTCCTGCCGCCCACGACACCGAAGTCCAGGAACAGGGGCACGGAGTCGCGCAGGAGCCTCGGGCTCACCACCAGGCTGTTGGGGGCGGCGGAGGCGGAGCGGGGGAGGCCGTCCAGGACCAGGCAGACGTCCACTATCTTGCGGATGACCGGGTTGCGGTCCGCGGCCTCGCGGAAGAGAGAGATCTCCTTCAGCGCGGTCTCAAGCGGGATGCCCGAGTGATCGGGCAGCATGCCGCAGAGATCGTCCATCACCTGCAGGGGGAAGCCGAAGGCCCTGCCCACCTCGCGCACGAGCCCCCTCCCGCGCAGGAGCCTCAGCGAGAGGGAGTGCGCCGCGAAGTGCGAACCCCCGTAGGTCTCGGTTATGTAGGCCACGATCTCTGCCGCCCGCTCCTGGGGCGCCTCGAGCTCTATGCGGGGGTGGTCCCTGGCTTCGGGGTTCACGAAGAACTCGGAGCGGAGATCGTGCTCCACCGGGTCCACGTCCGTTATGCCCAGCGCCCAGCACACCAGGCTCGAGGCGGAGGGCCCGCAGCCGGGGCCGAGCTCGATGGCCTGCTCGCGGGCGCGGGCCGCGTAGTCGGCCACCACAAGGACGTACTGGCTGGCGCCCACGGCGAGCACGTCCGCCGTCTCCCGGCGGAGCCTCTCGCGGTAGGGCTCCTTCGCGGCCTCGGAAAAGGCCGTGTCCCTGGCCTCCAGCTCGGAGAGCCTCCGTTCCAGGCCGTCCCTCGCGGCCTTCATGAGGAAGTCGTCGGCCCTCTCCCTGAAGTCCTCGGAGGGCCGCACCCCCACTCCTATGTCCGGCCTGGGGGCGCTGAAGGCCCGGCGCTGGGGGAGCTCGACCCGGCAGGACGCGGCGAAGGCCACCGCCTGGTCGCAGGCCTCCGGGCAGTCCGGGAACTCGCCGCGCATTTCGGAGGGCCCCTTCAGGACCAGCCCTCCCCCCCCGTGGGCTCCGGAGAGGGTCGCGTCCTCGTAGGGGACGCGGGTGCGCACGCACCTCAGGACCTCGTAGGCCCCCGCCTCGCCCGCATTCAGGCAGCAACACTCCCCCGCCGCCACGAGAGGGATGCCGGACGCGGCCGCGAGCTGCTTCAGGCCGTCGCGCTCCTCCCGGGGCGAGTCCGGTCCCGCCGGCCGGATCTCGAGGCAGAAGCGCCCGGGGAAGAGCCTCGCGTAGACCTCCGCGCAGTCTCGGGCGGCCCGGAGGTTACCGTTCCTCAGAAGGGCCGGTATCTCGCCCATGGACCCCGCCGACAGGCACAGGAGGCCCGCGCCGTGCTCCTTCAGGAGCTCCATGTCCACCCTCGGCCTGTGGAAGAAGCCCTCGGTGTTGGCCCTGGCCGTGAGCCTCACGAGATTCCGGTAGCCCTCCAGATCCATGGCCAGGAAGACCAGGGTGCCCTCCGCCTCCCCAGAGACGTGGGTCCTGCGGCCCCTGGGGGCCACATGGAACTCGGCGCCGGGGATGGCCCGGATCCCCTCCTCGGCCGCCAGCCGCTGGAACTCCCAGATCCCGAACATCTGCCCCAGATCCGTGAGCGCCGCCGTGTCCATGCCCAGCTCCCTCACCCGCCTCACGAGCTGGGGGACGCGGATGGTCCCGGCCAGGAAGCTGTATGAGGAACGGACGTGGAGATGCGCGAAGCTCATTTGTCGGCTCCGGGCCCGGAACTGCGGACAGGCGGGCGGGAAAGGCTTCAGGAGGAGGCTCGTGACGGGGATCGCCGGACGGGCGAACGGCGAAATTATTATACATGCTAATCGCAATCCGCGCGACACCGACGCGGCGCGGTTCCGAACCTCTTCCGTTTCAGGGGATCCGGCCAGGCATCGGAACGTCCGCTGAGCCGGACGCGGGGCGTCCGGCGTTCTCCGGCGATTCGGGCGCACGGGCTCCCGGGCTCCCGGCGGATCCGACGCGCAGGGGCGGGGCCTTCAATCTGCCGCGCCCGTCCGGGCGGCATGTCCGGAGCGGGGAGGCGGGAGCGGCCGGCCGTCCCGGAACCGGCCGGGCATGGCCGGACGAGGGGACCGGCATCGGGGCAGGAGGAGGGGATGTCCGGGAGGGACCGGACGGACGGTCCCCAGCCCGTGCGCCGGCGCGTCCGGAGCCGCAGGGGCTGCTCCCCGGCCTGCCCCCCGGCCTCTGGCGTCCCCGGACGCGTGCCCGGGGCCCGTCCTGCGGGCCTAACGGGAGAAACCGGGAGGCGGGAGGCGGGATTTTGGGCGCCCCGTGTGCTATCATGGAGCGCATGCCGCCGAAAATCCTGAAGCGAGCCTGTCTCCAAGCGCTCCGGGGGCCCAAGTGACAAAACTCCTCAAAGGCCTTCTGAACGGACCGATCAAGGGCGCCCTCAAGAGGGTGGACTTCGTGAAGCTCCTGGAGCGCATAGGCCTCCTGGAGCCCGGAAGGACCTTCAACGAGAGGAACCCCCTAGGCCCGGCCTTCGCGGACCAGGACCAGATAGCGAGGCTCGCGGTCGATCTGGCCGAGCGCGCCGCCGAGGCCAAGGGAGACCGGGCCCCCATGCGCCGGGAGCTCCAGGCCCACGTGGATCTCATCAGCTGCCGCTACGACTGGGAGCTCCACAGGATGAGCAAGGCGGCCTTCTACAACATCATCACCCACCTCTTCGTCACCCAGGACATGGAGAGCCTGTACGTGTCCCGGGACCGCCGGGAGCTCAGGCACGCGGACAGGCTCAGCAAGGCCCGCGACGACGGAGTGGGCATCGTGTACCTGGTGAACCACACCTCCCACTTCGACGAGTTCATCTTCGACGTGTTCCTGGACAGCTGGGGCTTCCAGCTGCCCCTCTTCGCCGCTGGCCAGAACATGATGGCCACCCCTAGCCTGACCAGGCTCTTCATGCTCGGATCCTACGTGATAGTCCGGAAGGGGGCGTCCAGGAGCTACCTCTCGGCCCTGTTCCACTACTGCCAGGCCCTGGCGGAGATGGGCAAGCCCCAGGGCATCTTCCTCGAGGCCTGGTCCGGGGGGGCCAGGACCAGGGACGGCTCGCTCAGGTACCCCCGGCGGCTCGTGACCATCCAGGGGGCTCTGGCCTCGCGGGGGGACGTGGTCATACAGCCCGTAGTGGTGAGCTACTCCCGGGTGCCGGAGGACCTGGACCTCGCGGAGGGGAGGAGCCTTCTCTCGTGGACCAGCGGCATGAGGCTCACCGGGGCTCTCAAAAGCCCCTTCTCGCCCCTCGAGGGGCTGGCCAGGGGCATGAAGGGCCTCTTCGGCCGGACCTACGTGGGCTTCGGGGAGGGCAGGCTCCTCTCGGAGCTGAAGGAGGAGTGGTCGAGGGACGCCCAGGGCCTGGAGCTGGACGAGTACACCGCCCTCTACGCCATAAAGGAGATAGCCCGGGACAAGAAGATCATGGCCTCCCAGCTGGCCGCGCTGGGGCTGGGGCTGGCCGCGAGGAGGGGCACCCTCGACCTGACGGGATGCGCCGAGGAGTCCCTGGAGGTCATCCGCGACTACCATTCCCGCGTCTTCGACACGGAGCCCGATCTTGAGGACTTCGTCCGCGAGAACCCCATCGGCGCGGTGGTGGAGGACGGGCTCGGCTCCCTCCGCCTGAGAAACGTCGTGGGATCGCGGCCCTGGTTCCGCAAGAGGCTCCCCAGGGTGCTCTCCCCGCACGGGCTCTCCTACTACGCCACCCACAGCGACAGGCGGCTCTACAGCCCGGCCGGCAAGGAGAACATGGTGGTCTGCGGGGCCGGGCCCTGGGGATTCGCGATGGTGACCTTCGTGGGCAGGAGGACCATAGGCGACCGGAAGTTCCACAACTCCTCGCTGTCCCTCTTCGACGCGGACGACCAGCTGGTCCAGGAGATCCAGGACACCCGCTCCCGACCGGAGTTCGAGGACATAAGGCTCCCCAAGAACGTCTTCCCCACCTCGGACGCGGTCGAGGCCTTCAGGAAGGCGAACGACGTGATCATAGCCGCCTCCCCGGCCAGGGCCGGCGCCCTCCTGCAGACCGTACTGAACTCCGCCCCGGAGCTCAAGAGCCTCATCCTGGCCGTCCGGGGCTTCGATCCCCTCACCCACCGCCTGGCCGTGCAGATGGCCTGGGAGGCGGCGGCGGCGGCCGGCCGCCCCGAAGTGAACATCCTCGCCCTCTCCGGCCCCTTCGATCCCAAGGATCTCGTGAACGACAAGGGCGGGATCTGGATTCTCGCGGGGCCCAAGCGCGGGGACAAGCATCCGGAAAGCCCTCTGTTCCGCTTCGGGCGCTTCAAGGTGAGGGAGTCCCACGATCCGCTCGGGGTCGAGATAGCCGCCGCCCTCTCAGACGCCTACAGCCTCTACGGGGCGTATCTCAAGGCCCACCGGGAACTTAAGGGCCCCGAGGAGCTCGCGGCCTTCGTCCTGGAAGTCTCCTCCGAGGCGAAGATCCTGGCCATGGCCCTGGGCGCTGAGCCGGACACCTTCAACGCCGACAGCCCGGCATGGCTGGCCGAGTTCGTGTACAGCGCCCTCTCGGCCGTGCGCCTCCCCACCGTGAAGCTCGCCGCCCAGAAGGGCGGCGAGGCCCTGAGGGAGCTCGCGGGGGACGGAAAGGACGGGGACGGGGAGCGCTGGCCGGACCGCGGCCTTTTGGGCTACCAGGCCATACACTCGGCCCACCTCATCGCCAAGCACATATCCCTCAAGACCCCCCACCTGGAAAGGGCGGACAGGATCTTCTGGGGCAACTGAGGCTCGCCGCCGGGAGCCGCCTGGCGGAAGCCGGCGGAGCCCCGCGCGCGCCTCCGGCCCTTCCGGGAACGGCCCCCGCCCGATCCTTCCCGGCCCCCCCCCGCCTAAGACCGGCGCCGCGGGGCGGCGCGGCACCTTCCCGCTCCCCCGGCACGGCTCGCCGGAAGCCCCTCGGCCTTCGGCCGGCCCCCCCGGAACGGCGGACCCCCTTCCCTGTCCTCTCCCCGGCACGGCCGGATGCCCCCTGACGGTCCATCCGGCAGGGCCTGCGCGGCCCCGGCCGCCCTCCCGGCAGGACCTCCGCGGCGGGACGGCGTCCGCCCCGGCGCGGACCCGAGGAGCCGGACCTCGGGCCGCAGACCGGACACGCTCAAGTTGACAGGCCCTCTCCGTTAAGTGTAACTTGTGGCGCGGGCCATGCCCAGCCAAAGCTCCTCCCCGGCCCCCCGGGGCTTATCCCGCCCGTACCTCTGGTGTTACCAACATGAAGCTCCGCCCTGCCCACTGCCCGAAGGCCGCCCTGGCGGCCCTCCTCGCCCTCCCCCTGGCCCTCGTCACGGCCGGATGCGGGGTGGTGACCGACTTCGTCCACGACAAAGAGTACGACATCCCCTTCCTGGGCAAGTTCGACTTCGTGAGCCCCGCCAAGCTCAGGGTCGGCATCCTGCCCCTTGAAGACCAGATAGGCCTGGGACCGGCCGACGCGGGCGAGCACCTGTCGAGGCTCATCACCGAGATCTTCTCCCAGCGCTCGGAGCTCCTCATGGTGGACGCCGCCTCCGTCGCCGACTACGCCAGGGGCCGGGGCTTCAAGCACCCGCTCACCCAGGAGCAGGCCGTGGAGATCTGCCGCGATCTCAACCTAAACTTCGTGATGGGCGGCGCCGCCGCCCACTACGGCCAGAGCCAGGTCAGATCCGGCTGGCGGAAGCTCGCCAGGTGGTTCACCGACCAGCAGCAGTACGTGGAGGTGCTCCTGACCCTCCGCGCCTACGATCCCGCCGACGGCACCACCGTCACCTCCCGCTCCTTCGAGTCAAGGATCCACGTGGGCGATGCCGAGCCCAGGGGCGCCATGGGCGAGCAGACCGTCTACAAGCCCTCCCAGGAGATCATAGAGGAGAGCCTGGACGAGGCCATCGACGGGGTCTACGTGCGCTCGCTGGACGGCATCATGGCCATCCCCTTCAAGGCCAAGGTGATTGCCATCTCGGGCGGCCGCGCCGAAATATCCTTCGGCCAGGACGTCAGGATGCCCCGCGGCGCGAAATTCGTGAAGCTCTCGCTTCTCGAGGACATACAGAACGACATCAACGTGACCTACCACGTGCCCGGCGCGCCGACCGTGCGGCTCACCGTCGACGAGGTGGACTCCGCCACCTCCTACCTCACGATAGACGACGGCGCCGACAACCTGCACGTGGGGGACTTCATACAGTCCTGGAGGCTGGACTGAGCCCGCCACCGTCCTGCTGCCGTGACCCGCGAGTGACGGCGGGCCCGCCGTCCCGCCCACAGACCCGTAGACCCCATAGACCCGGAGCCCCGCGGCCTTTACGGAAAGGCCCGCGGGGCTTTCCGCTTGGGGAGCAGGATTGAACCTTCCGCGGAATCCCCGCGGAATAGCCCCCGTCGGCGGATGCCGCCCCGGCATAGCCGAAAACAGGCGCGCGAGAAAACATGGCGCATGACCTGCCGACCTAACATTTAATTTTCGCTTGAAATTTCTTATTTTTTCTCGGCAGTCATGCTCAACGGTTCAGGCTCCCGGACAGGCCTTCGGGACTTTCCCCCTAACATTCCCACGAGGCTTTTGGAGAGCGGGAGAAGGATTAGCGGTTTTCATCGTAAAACGAACCGGAAACGCATTCCGCATCGCAATCGCCGGCCGAATGAATTGCCATGTCTGATGAATTTTCTGAAGTGACATACCCCGGGCTAAAGCCCAGGGGCTTCCCGTATGCCGTCTCAGGCCCGCCCGATCAGCGTCCGGGCTAACCCCGCATGTCCTGCGGTTCTTTTCGCGAGCGATCCCCGGCAAACGGAGTCCCTCGGCACGGATGTTCAGCGCGGCGTTCACGTCACGGTCCCGCGAGTGT
>JAISEQ010000153.1 GCA_031264045.1 Deltaproteobacteria bacterium | reverse complement strand
CCCAAGCCGGGCAGCGAGCTGGAGTTCCCCGAGGATGCGACCGATCTGGCCTTCCTGGAGGGATGCTGGAAATCCGATGCTGGGCTCATGAATTCCGCCACCCGCCAGCCCATATTCTGCATCTACTGCTTCAAGGCGGACGGCACGGCCACCGTTCGCGTGGACGAGCTCAACCGCTCGGGCCGCCTGAAGCAGACCTGCAGGGCCACCGCCACCGCGAAGCTCGAAGGGGGGAAGCTCCGGATCCGCGATACCGGAGCCAAATGCCCCAGCGGGACGAACTACGTCCGCGACACTGTGCTCTGCTCCCCGAGCAAGAACGGTGCCGCCGAATGCACCCTCCAGAGCGACGGGGCGGACAAGTATCGGACCAGGATAACGAGGCAGGCAAGCTGACGTTCGAGGCGGCTGCCGGGCAGCCGCCGCCGGACAGTTCTGCGCCAGATCCGCCCGATGGCAGACGCTTGGGGCAGGCCTCCCTCTGGAAAGGCTCAGTCTCGCCGTGAGGTGCCCCCTCTTGGGCAATGGACCGGGCGGACCCGTACCCCCGCCAGGCCGTGGACTGCCCGGGCGGGCCCGTGGGCGGCACCGTTGGGGCGGGAAGGTCCGGAAGCGGAGACTGGCCGCATCCAGCAGGCCGGGGAGGGCAGAGGCCCGCAGCTGAATGGACCGTATGGACGGGGAGGCTTTTCGGCAACGGGTCCGGCCGGCCCCGCGTCATGTCGGGGCGGGCACCCGGTGTACCGGTATGCGCGTTTCCAAACAGTCACCGATTTTGATATGCTACACGCATGTCAGGACAGATCCTTGCCCATACCCCCCTCGACGGGAGCCGGTCTCCGGGAGCCACGGGCTCCCCGGCAGGGGCGGAGGAGCGTATCGCGGCCGCTGTTGCTGCCTGGGGACTGGCCTCGGGAGTGCTCAGGCGCGAGATTTCCCCGGAGGCAGCCCTCGTCCTCGCTGAACCGGTGGCCGGGCCCGTCCGGGGCACCGTCTCCTGGCGGACTCCCCTGGACGGCTTCGCCAGGGAGTTCTCGGCCCTCTCCGGCATCGAGAGGCAGGACGCCGAGAGGGACCTCAGGCGCCGGGCCTCGGATCTCGCGGGGCTTGCTGCCAGGCTGTCCGCCTCTCGCGATGATTCATCCAGGTCGGCATCGAGGCTCCTGTCGCGGATCTCGGCCGCTCTCGGAGCAAGGGCCGCCGGACTTCCGGGCTCCGAGTCCGTCTGGGTCGTGGGCGGGGTGCCCGTGCTGGCCGGCTGGGGCATACCCGGGCCCGCCGATCCCGCCGCGAACTCCAGAGAAGGAGTGCCGACCCCTCCCGGGGCCATTCCTTCCGCCCCGCTCCCCCCTGTCGTCCCTCCACCGGCATCGCGCCCTCCGGGCTTTCACGCCTCACCGGGAGTCCCGCCTTCCCCGGCGGAGCCTTCCCGGGCATGGGTGCCTGCCTCCGCCGCCTATCCCGCCGCAGGAAGGTCCGATGCCGCCGGCCCGGGTCTCCTGAAGCCTTCCCTGGCCGCGCTGGGGGTGTTCCTCCTGGCCATTTTCCTGTTCTGGACGCTCTCCCCGGACTTCAGGAGCGCCGCCGGGGCACTTCCCGGCCCTGCACTCTCGGCCGGTCTCCTTCCCGATGTGGAGGACGGCCTGCGCGCCGAGCTTCAGGGCCTTAGGGACCGCTACCGCGACGACCTACGTGCCTGCCTTCCGGACGAGACGCCGCCGCCGGTGGACGACTCTCCCCCGTCGTTGCCACAGCCGGAGCGCCGCGGCGATCCCCCGCCGTCCGCCGGGGACGCCCCCCAGGCTCTGGAGGCCGCGCCTCCACCTCCGCCGCCTCCCCCCCCGGAGGAGCCAAAGGCGGATCCCGCGCCTGCCGCCAAGCCGAAGCCAGCGACCAAGCCGAACCCGCCCAAAGCCGCTTCCGCCCCCAAGCCCAAGGCGGGAGGGCGTCTGCAGATACCCCAGGGTGCCACGGACGTGGGGTTCCTGAAAGGCTGCTGGAAGTCCGATGCCGGAATCTTCAACAGGATGGGGGTACCGCTGTACTGCTACTACTGCTTCGACGGGAACGGTCACGCCAGGGTGCGCGTGGAGGAGATGGACCGCCGAGGCAGGGTGACTCAGACTTGCACGGCCAGCGCCACGGCAAGGCTCTCCGGCGGCAAGCTCCACATACGCGATACCGGAGCCAAGTGCCCCCGCCCCCCGAACTACGCGCCTGACACCGTTGTCTGCACCCCAACCGGAAGCGCCGCCAACTGCCAGCTCCAGAGCGATGGGGGCAAGCGGTTCCCGACCAGGATAACCTACCAGGGCGGATGATGCCCGGGCCGACCGGTCGGATTTCGCTCTTTTTCGATTGCCTGAGGGGGAAGTTCCGTTCGCATCTCCCCTGAACTCATGCGTACGAACGGATGCGGACGAACGGATGCGTACGAACGGATGCGGATGAAATGATTCTGATATGGATGGTGTGAAGAAGGTGAAGGGCGCTGATATGGAGGGGTGTAGAAGGTGAAGGCATGATGGCGAAACCGTTGAAAAGTTGAAATGATTTTGCATATCAAATTGAACTGGCTGACATGACAGTTTCGCAGTCAGGTCGCCCTGGACGTTCAGCGGAGGAATTGAGTCCTGTCTGGATGGTGAGGCTGAACCGGTCATTCAGGAAAGTTTTAGGGCTGTCGGTTTAATCAGTTTTCAGGGTCGGCTGGCATGCCTGCCAAGTTTGATAGTCACTTAAACATGAGGTCAAGAGTCTGGAAAATAGTCCGTCATTGCCTTCTTCGATAACTGGCAGTTAGAGTTTTCCAATGTTTATTTAAACTCGCCTATTGTTGACAAAACGTTGCTGATTCAGGACTTGTTGAGTAAGCCAGTAGCCCCATATTTTCTCTCAAGGCCAAGAAGATTCGGTTAATTATTATTGTTTTACACCATCGCGGACATAGCAGGCGGCAAAGAAAAGCTGTTTAGAAATTTTGTGATTAGATAGACAAATAGCGGGTACAGTTGGGAATATTTTCCTGTTATCAAGATAGATATGAGCGAAGTTTCTCCGGATTCTATTTGTTTTTAGAAACATCTGTTTTAGATATTTTAACAGCCATCGCGAACCGTTTCGACGTTACCATACCGTAAACTACATCATCTGCGGCTTTGTCCAGTCTGATAGAAGAAATTTCGTTAAAGAACAAGCCATACCTCTTTCCGGATCAACAAGAAGAGGATGAAGAATAAAGATGTAATGTTGTGCACCTCGTAGACGAGTATGAATCTCATCTGTTCGAAAATATCGGCAATCCAATGAGAACTGAAGCGATTCGGTCAGTAATTTGTTCATTGTACAAGCCTATCAAATCATGCGACAGGTTTTTTTTCGTTTTTCATTTCTGACAGGTATTACTAAATTCCAACTGACATCTCCGTTGTCCGGAATTAACAGTATTAAAGACATAACATTTAATCAGCTGTACTCTCAGATATGCGGATTTTTAAAATTACAAATTGAGTCAACATTTCATTAATATCTTGAATTTATTCTTCCAATTTTAAAGTTAAAGGAAGGTCAAGCTCTGACGCGACAGTTACCGATTATTGAATAAGAGTAACTATTCAGGTCTATTGTCATCATTTTGAATGTGTATATTATCAGTCTGTATAAGGGCAAATCATCTAAACATTGTTTTTATGCTGATATAGTACGACTTATGCAAGTTGA
>JAISEQ010000144.1 GCA_031264045.1 Deltaproteobacteria bacterium | reverse complement strand
AGGCGGTGCCGTTGGGGGGTCAGGGGAGAGCAGGCGGTGCCGTTGGGGGGTCAGGGGAGAGCAGGCGGTGCCGTTGGAGTCAGGGGAGAGCAGGCGGTGCCCTGGGGGTCGAGGGTGAGCAGGCGGATTCGTGAGGGGTCATCAGGGGGGCAGGCCGGTCCGGGAGCCGTCTGCCGGACACGGGAACCGTCCTTCGGGACGGCAGATCCGCGCACCGGGCGCCGGACGGGGAATTGTGCGCCGGGTCGGCCTTGGCACGGGGGTTGCTTCACTCCCGCAGGGGCCCCGCGGCGGAAAATCCCTCCCGTCCGGTCGGGCCAGGAGGGATTCGGGAGGGGGTCTCACGGCGCGGCCGGGGGCTTCGGCGGGTCCGGCACAGAATCCGAGAGGTTTAAGATGGACAGCGTTCAGGCGGCGTCGCAGGCGACGGAATTGACGGTGCAGGCGGCCGCGGCCGCCGAGAGGAAGGCCGAAGCCCTCTCCGGCGGGGGGGACGACGGGGACTTCGACAGGCTGCTCCGGCGGGCCGAGAGGCGCCGCGGCGAGATGCGGAGGGAGTGGGGCGAAAGGGAGGCCTCCAGGGCGGAGGAGATGCGGGGAGAGGCCGAGAAGGCGGCGAGGCGGAAGGACGGGTCCCAGGCCGACGCCGAGGCCGAGGCCAGGAAGGCCGCCTCCGAGGGAATGGAGGCCGCGAGGGAGGAGGAGGGCCAGGCGGCCGGCCCCCAGGTCTTCAGGGAGGTGAGGCAGAGGGGCCGCAGCTTCGCGTTCGCGAGGATCCAGGCCGAGACCACCTTCCCCGGAGGCTTCAGGACCAGGGTGAGCGGGGAGCTTCTCGTGTCGGGGGATCTCGAGAAGGGCGCCCAGGGGGTGAGCTTCGGGAAGGGGTCGCCCGCCGGGATGCTGATGGGGGCGCTGGAGGGTCTCGGGTCGAACCTGGAGCTCTGCAGCCTGAAGCCCGAGGCGGCGCCGGCGCTCCGGAACGTGCTTCTCGCGAGCGGGCTGGACGAGGACCAGGTGGGCGATCTGACCGGAAAGCTCTTCGGGAAGAAGGGCGGGGCGGACATGAACGCGGTCCTGCGGGCCCTGTCCGGAGGCGTGGACGCTTCGCTGGCGGCCCAGGGCCCCCAGGGCGGGCTCACGGCCACGCCGGACGGCCTGAACAGCCTGGGGCAGTTCCTGCTGGGCCTGGGGCTCTCCGCCGAGGCGGTGAAGTCCGTCACTTCCGGCATAGAGCCGGGGTCGGTGCTGCCGGCCTCCACCCTGAGGGGGCTCATTTCCGGCGGGGTCTCCGCCGGGAACCTCTCCCACGCCCTGGGCGAGGGCGACCTGAGCTACCTGGCCATGGCCCTCCAGTCCATGGGCGCGGGCCCCGAGGCTACCGAGGGCATAGGGCTCATGCTCGAGATGAAGGGCGGGGCCGTGTCGGTGGGCGAGCTTCTGAGCTTCCTGGAGACTCTGGAGAAGCCCGGCGGCGGCGCCCAGGCGCTGCTGTCCCCCACCGAGGCGGCGAAGGAGATCCAGACGGTCCTCCAGAACCTCAAGTCGGACGCCGAGCTCGTGAAGGCCCCGGTCTTCAACGAGATAATCCTGAAGCTCTCCATGCTGGGGGACCGGCAGATGGACAGGGGCTTCTTCGAGCTTTCCCCGGCCCTCCAGGCCCTGAGGGGAGGGCTGGGCCAGGCCGCGGGCGGCGACGGGCGGAAGCCCTTCGAGGACGGGGGCGGGGACTCCAGGGAGGGGAGGCGCGGCCGCGAGGAGCGCAGGATGGCGGCGGCCTCCGCGTCCGCCGCGGGGGCCTCCGGGGCGGGCGGATCGTCCGCGGCGATGTCAGGGGCATTCGCCGCCGGCCTTTCCGGCGGGGAGGTGGGACGGGCCTCCCGCGAGACCCTGGTGAGGGAGCTCCGGGAAAAGCTGGTGTACTCGGCCAGGCGCGGGGTGAGGAAGCTCAGGATGAGCCTCTCCCCCGAGAGCCTGGGCGGCCTGGACATAGAGCTCCGGGTGAAGGGCTCCAAGGTCACGGCGAACATCCGGGCCGACACCCTCGAGGCTTACCAGGCCCTGGAGGGCGAGGTGAGGACCCTCCGCGAGGAGCTCGCGGCAGAGGGGCTGGAGCTGAAGCTGACCGTGAGCTACGACGGCGGGGGCGCGGGTTCCGGAGGGACCTTCCACGCCTCGGACGGCCGGCGCTACGCCCTCGGCGGCGGCCCTGCCCCCGGGGAAGGGGACGGTTCCGGGTCCGGGTCCGGTGCGGAAGAAATTTCCGGGGCGGACGTTGTCGTCGCGGTCGGTGCCGGCGGGACATCGGCTGGCTCCCTCCTTCAGGCCGTGGTCTGAGCGGGGCCTGCGGGTGGGCTGACGCGGAGAGGTCCGCCTGGCGGAACCGGCGGATGTTTCCTCCTGGAATAGCTTTTCGGAGCATAAGCTCGCGGGCGCGGCGGCTCGGGCTCCGCGCGGGGAAAGCTCTTCGGAGCATAAGCTCGCGGAGGGTGCGGCTCGGGTTCCGCGCGGGGAAAGCTCTTCAGGACAGCATCGGCAGGCGACCCGCGGATGGCGGCGGGGCACCTGCCGATAAATTTTTCCGGGGCCGCCGGGATGGATGCGCCTCAAGCGTCTTCAGACGCGGCAGGGGGGTCCCGCAGGGTCTTCACAACGGCATGGCGCGGGACGTCGGACGTGATCCGGAAGACGCGGGCGGCAGGATCCGGAGACGGAGAAACAGGATCCGGATCCGTTCCGCGGAATGCGGATCCGGATCCTGTGCCGGAAATGCTGCCCGCGACGGTTCCGGTACCGTGAAGACATCGGGATTCGGGTGCGGATCCTCTCCACGTACTGTCCCGGTCCCGGTCCGGGCGATGACCGTGTTCAGGACTGCGAAAAAGTCCGGGGCCGGGTGCGGACAAGTTTCTGGACAGGATCAGGATCAGGACCGGGATCAGGATCAGGACCGGGATCAGGATCAGGACCGGGATCAGGATCAGGATCAGGACCGGGATCAGGGCCGGGATCAGGATCCGGGCCGGGATCAGGACCGGGATCAGGATCCGGAAACGGACAGGGACCACGGTCCGGGACGGCCCTCGAGAGCTTCGTGAGGGCTGCCTGCCATGACGGTCGGCACAGCTCTCCGGACGGGGTTCACGCGTTCCTCCCGAAAGTACGGCAAAATGAACCGTCCCGGCCGCTGGTCCGGGTCTTGCTATACAGAGCGCGCGAGGCCGCGGTCCCGGAGCGGGGGAAGGAGATTCCCCCCCGTTCCGAGGGGGCGGCAAGGAGATTCAAAATGGTCCAGATATACTCCGCAGACAACCCGCCCCCGGCGAGGACCACTCCCCTGGAGGCCTACACCACGGAGAACGTGCCGGTGACGGACGGTTCGGAGAGGCAGCTGGGGAAGGACGCCTTCCTGACGCTCCTGCTCACCCAGCTCCAGAACCAGGACCCCTTCAACCCGATGGAGGACACGGAGATGAGCGCCCAGCTGGCGCAGTTCTCGCAGCTGGAGCAGCTCACCAACCTGAACACCAACGTCACCTCCATGGGCGGCTACATCCAGGCGCAGAACCAGTTCCAGACGCTCTCGCTCATAGGCAAGGACGTGAAGGCCCAGACCAACCTCATGTCCGTCACGAACGGGGAGCAGGACACCTCGGTGAAGCTGGAGCTCTCCGAGAACGCCAAGATCCAGGTCTACGTGGTCGATTCCGCGGGGAACCAGATAAGGATGTACGACTGGGGCATGACCCAGGCCGGCACGTACGAGTTCAACTGGGACGGCAAGGACTCCAAGGGAACCAAGGTGGCGGACGGGGTGTACCAGTTCCAGGTCACGGGCACGAGCACGTCGGGCGAGACCCTGACGGACGGGGTCCTCCCCGAGATTTCGGGCAAGGTCTCCTCGGTCTCCTTCGATGAGTACGGCCAGCCGATTGTCCACGTGGGCTATGCCCAGATGGCCCTCACCCAGGTGATGGAGATCCTCCAGTCCGGTACCGTCGAGGCGGCGAAGGCCGCTTCCTCGGAAGACGCCTAGGAAGGAAGTTCCGCCCTGCCAGGCGCCTGCGCCTCCCGCGGGGAGCGGTCGGGGGATCGGGGGATCGGGGGACGCCGTACGGCGGCGGGCATCCGGAGGATCGGGTGACGCCTTCCGCAGGGAGGGTGGTCGGAGGATCAGTAGACGCATTCCGATGGCGGGCGGCCGGAGGATCGGGTGACGCCTTCTGCGGGGCGGGCGGCCGGAGGATCGGGTGACGCCTTCCGCGGGGAGGGCGGCCGGAGGATCGGGTGACGCCTTCCGAGGGGATGGCGGCCCAAGGGAGAACGGAGCGGAAAGATGAGCATCTCAGCTGCGATGTGGGCGGCCGTGACGGGCCTCTCGGCCCTCTCGACCGGAATGCAGGTCATAAGCAACAACATAGCCAACGTGAACACCGTTGGCTTCAAGGCCGCGAGGACCAACTTCGAGGATCTCATCAGCCAGGACTACCTGTCCAACGGCCGCATCCAGCAGATAGGCCGGGGCGTGAAGGTGGCCTCGGTCCAGCAGATGTTCACCCAGGGCGCCTTCATCAACTCCGCCCAGGACACCGACATGGCGATAGCGGGCGAGGGCTTCTTCCAGGTGCGCGACCGCGTGACCAACGAGCTCATGTACACCCGCGCCGGGAACTTCACCTTCGACAAGGACGGGCTCCTGGAGACCCCGGCCGGCTACGTGCTCCAGGGCTGGGAGCTCTCGATTCCCAAGCCCGGCGCAGACCCGGTGAGGATAGGCGTCCCCACCGACGTGAAGGTCATTCAGCTTAACGCCCCGCCTGTGGAGACCTCCCAGATTAAGGTGGTGGTTAACCTGAACGCCGACGACAATTCCGCGTACATCTACAGCTCTGCGGAGTTCGCCGAGCTCTACGCCGACCAGTTAGCGAGGGGACCGGCGGAGTCTGCGAGGGTGTCTGCGGCGAACGCCGTGTTCAACACCGCGTCCGCGGGATCTTCCGCCTACCTGGCGGCGAACTCCGCCTACACGAGCGCGTATCTCGCCTTCCTCTCGGCGCAGGGCTTCTACCTCTCAGGCACCACCTACGTGAAGAGGGCGAACCCCTCCGCGGCCCATCTCACGTCGGCGCAGAGCTCGGGAAGCGCGGCCGCCTGGGCGGCCCTGACGATCACCAGTTCAGCCTACGTGGCAGTCTCGAGCCCGACCATGTACGCGTCCGCGTTCAATTCCGCCTACGTGAACTGGATGAATACGAACGGGTTCGCCGAGACCCCGGCGGGATCCGGGGTCTTCACCAGGACGACGGGGTACTCGATACCCACATCGGCTGTCCTCACCCAGGCCCGCGCCGCAGCCCTGGCCTCGGCCGGGACCGCATACGGCGGCGGAACCCTGCCGACGGACGCCCTCTACGAATCCGCATACACCCACTACCTGGAAAAGCTTAACTACATAAGGCCGGCACCGACCATCACTGCGATTCCCTTTGCTGCGGGAGACCGCACCGCGGCAGGCAACGCGGCGCTGCTGTCGGCCGAGCAGTGGAACCCGTCGTACGCGGGCTACCCGGACGCGGCCAGCCCGGTCGGCGATCTGGTGTACGCCGAGAAATACGCCAGATCGCTCGAGTCCTCGGGGTTCGAGCTGAGCTCGGCGTATTCCGTCGGCCCGCTCCCGACCTTCACCCCGGACGCGCTCTTCGCGGCGGCGGACGCCGCAGCCGCCCTGGAGGCCGACCCGTCGGGGGTGTTCACCGGCGCCGACTACGGCAATCTGACGACTTTCACGTCTGCTTCCATACACCTTACATACCTGGCGGCCCTCTTAAACGGCATGTCCGGCGCGACGGTGCTGGACGACACGACATGGATCGCCACGATCCCGACCGCCGTCCTGGAGGCGGACCCGCCCATATCCCATACCGATCCCGAGTATCTGGCCGCCTCGGCCGCCGGACTTGCCGCCGCGGAGCTGATCGACGACGCCTACACGGCGTTCCCGTCCGGGACGCCCTCGACGAATCCCGCGGCCGACATCGCCTACATCCGGGCCTTCGCCGCATCGCTGGAGGGCGAAAGCACGCCCCTCTTCATCGATGCCGCAGCTCTGCCGCCGACCGCTCCGGTTCTGGGAAGTTTCGAGGTGAACAGCGCCGCCGCGCAAGCGGCGGGCCTGGCGGCGGCCAAGGCGGTCAACGGGAGCTACACCGTCTACCCGAGCCCTGCGGGATCCCGCGACAGCGCGGCGGATCTGGCCTACGCGGCGGCCTACGCGAAAACGCTTTCCCCGAACTTCACCATAGATCCCGGCTATACGGGACCGGCCGACGACGTGACCGCGGCCGCCTTCGGGGGGGGCAGGGCACCCAGACAGACCGAACTCGATGCCGCAGACGCGGCGGGAATTGCCGCCGCGAAAGCGGTGGTGCCGCCCATCACCTCCGCCTACACGTACCCCTCCGGGGACAAGGACAGGGACGAGGCGTACATAAACGCCTACGGCGGGAGCCCCCCCTGGACGGCGGGAACGACGCTGCACCTGACCTTCCACGCGGCGGCGACGCCGTTCAGGAGCTACTCACCCACCCAGGCGCAGCTGGACGCCGCCAAGGCGCATGCCGTCACGTCCGCCGCCGCCGCCGTGGGCCCCTTCACGGGCTACCCGGCAACCGGCGGGGACCCGACGCTCCAGGCCGCCTACAACGCCGCGTACGTGGCGTCGATGCTGAACCTGGGCTACACGGAGATAACTCCTCCGCCCACCTCGGCGCCCTACTTCTACAAGGAGCAGTCCGCCACGTCGGCCGATCTCAAGGCGGCCAACGCCGCGGCCAAGGCCGCGGCCGAGCTAGCGGCCAAGAACGCGGGTCAGGCTGCGTTCGACACGGTCTACGACTTCCTGTTCACCTCGGCCGTGAATACCGTCATGGGCCTGTTCCCCCAGTGGCAGCTGGAGGGCATGGGCTTCGCGGGGGCCTGGGACGGTACGGACCTCGAGTCGCCCATAGACCCGGAGAACTACACCCACGCCAACCCGTGGACCATCTACGACTCCCTGGGGACGGCGCACACGCTGATGGTCTACTACCAGCCGAACCCCTACATGGAGAACGTCTGGGACTACATCATCACCTGCGACCCCACGGAGGACGCGCGGAAGGATCTGAACAACTCGCTCGTCATGAACGGATCGACCTTCGCGGGGATCATCCAGAAGGGGAAGATCACCTTCTCGGCGGACGGCGAGGACCGCCACGGGGGTGTCATCAAGGACATCGAGGCCCAGAACATAGACATGTCGAAGACCGCCCGGGCCCTGCTCTCGTCCGCCTCGGCCACCGTCGCCCTGGCGGCCACCTCGTCCTCCATGAACTACTACACCTTCGGCGGCTACTACACCGGATCCCCCGCCTTCTCCGCGACGACGGGGACCCTGGTCGCCACGACGCGCAAGTACACCATCGAGTGGGGCGGGAACCTCTCCGTGCTTCCGGCCGTTTCGGGCTTCACCTGGGTGGACGACGCAGGCAACCACGGGCCCATCCCGGTCTACGACAAGAACGACACTGGGCCATACCCCTTCGGCTCCGGCCTCTCGGTGAGCTTCCACAAGGGCGGCACCCCCATGCGCTTCTCGGTGGGCGACACGCTGGAGGTCACGGCCAAGTCCGAGGAGATAGGCTGGACGAACCTCAAGCCCAACACGGAGGGCTACTTCGACTTCGACGTCGCCTTCGTGCAGTCGGCCTCGCTCTCCATGCACCCGCCGTACCCCGAGGGGCTCCCCACCATCATCCAGCACATCGCGCTGGACATGGGGGCCCGCTACGCGAACCCCGGCGACCCGTCCGACCCCTTCCTGCAGCGCTGGATCCTGGACGAGCAGAGCACCACCCAGTACGCCACCAAGTCGCTCAACATCTTCTCCAGCCAGGACGGGTATCCGGCAGGATCGCTGCAGCGCGTCTCCATCGACAAGGACGGGATCCTGACGGGCATCTACACCAACGGGCGCCACCAGCCGCTCTATCAGATAGGCCTCACCCGCTTCATAAACCCCTGGGGGCTGGCGAAGCTGGGCGACAACGTCTACATGGAGACCCGCTGGTCCGGCGTGGGAGTCATAAACCCCCCCGGATACGGCGGCACCGGCACCATCCGCGCGAACTTCCTGGAGCAGTCCAACACCGACATCGCGGACGAGATAGTGAACATGATAGTGACCCAGAGGGGCTTCCAGGCGAACTCCAAGGTCGTCACCACCACCGACACCATGCTGGCCGAGGTCATAGAGATGAAGAGGTAGAAAATCCCGGCCAGGCGCGGAGGGGCACGGCGAGCCGGGCTCCCCTGCCGGAAGGCCTGGCGGAGGACCCGCTTGAGGCCGTGGGCGAGGGGAGAGACCGCTTTCCGGACCGCCCCCGGCGACCGGCCGTGCCGCGGAAAATAGAGTCGGGCCACGTAGCGGAAGAAAGAGTCGGGACAGGCCGAAGAAGAAAGAGTCGGGACGGGTTACGGAAGAAAGAGGCGGGACGCGTTGCGGAAGAAATAGTCGGGAGGGGCCGAAGAAGAAAGAGTCGGGACGTGCTACGGAAGAAAGAGGCGGGACGCTTCCTTGCGGGAGGCGTCCCGCCTCACCTTTTCGAACGGCTTCCGCGACCCTGCGGCGGCACGGGATCGGGGAGGGTCTGGGCCGGAGGCGTCCTCCTCACCTTATCGAATGGCTTTCGGGACCCGGCGGCGGCGTTAGCCCGGGGAGTGTCGGGGTCGGCGGAGCTGGCGTCCCGTCCTGTTGGCAAAACGTTTCCCTCCCGGACGTGACCGGCATGGGCACGGGCCGAAGCGGGCCCCCCTGCGCGAGGCCCTCAGACGAAGTCCTGCGGGTTCAGCGGCTGCGGCCCGTCCGGAAAGTCGAAGCACCGGCCTTCGGGGTTCTTCCAGCTCTTGCCGCCTACGGGCTTGCAGAAGTACGGGCTGTCCATGGGCATGTTACCGATGCTGTCGCCCAGGCATTTCTTGTACTGGTAGCAGTTGCCCCGGTTCCTGGGGTCCGGCCGGACTGCGGGGACGACCTCGGGGCCTCCGTCGCAGGGCGGTGGGACGGGACTGGCCGCGGGGGCCGCGAGCGCCAGCATCAGAAGAATCGCCAGCCTGGTCATGAGCCAATCCGCTGCCTCCTGGAGCCGCGGCTTCCGGGGGGGCAAAGTGATCTGAAGGCCCCGGCCCGTATCGCGAAAGGGTTCCGAGCCGGCCGCCGTCAGGGGATGATCCCCCGCCGTCCGGGGGTGGGAGGCCCAGGCCCGGGTTTCGGGCGGCCGCGGGCAGGTTTCGGGGATGTCTCGCCTGCCGCGGGCGGCATCGGGGGGGGGGGGGGGAGCGTTTCCGCCCGGTCCGCGTGCGGAATCCCCAATTACGTATCGGCAAGAACTCGCCCGGGCTTCAGCGCCGCCGGTTGACGTGCGCACCTGTCTCCCGGCACGGCTCCTCCCCTTTCGGGGCGGGGCACGGCATGATTTGCCCGCCTCCATGGCGGAAGCGCGGACGCGGGAGTCCGGGAGGGACGCCTGCGGGACTTCGCGTGTTTAGGATTGGACTTCCGGCCGCTCCGGACATGGCTTCCGCGCGGCCAGGGCAGTAGTTCCCCTGTTTCGGGCAGGACTTCCGAGCGCTCCGGGCAGTAGTTCCCATGTTTCGGACAGGACTTCCGAGCGCTCCGGGCAGACTTCCCTTGTTTCGGACAGGACTTCCGAGCGGTCCGGGCAGGAGTTCCCTTGTTTCGGACAGGACTTCCGAGCGCTCCGGGCAGACTTCCCGCGTTTCGGGCAGGATTTCCGAGGGCTCCTGGCAGACTTCCCGCGTTTCGGCAGCGACTTCCGAGGGCTCCTGGCAGACTTCCCGCGTTTCGGGCAGGATTTCCGAGCGCTCCGGGCAGGAGTTCCCATGTTTCGGACAGGACTTCCGAGCGCTCCGGGCAGACTTCCCGCGTTTCGGGCAGGATTTCCGAGGGCTTCAGGAAGGACTTCCGGGGGGTTCCTGGCAGGAATTCCCGGCGTCCCGCCGTCGGTCCCTGCGGAGGGGGTCGGCGGGCGTCCGCCCCCGGCGTTCGGACCGCCTCCCGCCTTTCCCGGTCACCCGCTGCAGGCTGCCGGAAGGGGCCCGGCCGGCCCGGGAGTTCGGATGATGGTTCCGGGGAGAGGTCGCCGACCGCCTTTGATCCGGTCCGACACGGCCTGGCCACGCTCCCCCGCTGCCTGGCGCCGGGCCCGGCCTTGGGGCCGCCCGGATCTCTCCCGCTTCAGGAGCGGTAGGAGCCGTTAATCGTCACGTACTCGTGGGACAGATCGCAGGTGAGGACCGCGGCGTCGTGACTGCCGCGGTTCAGATCGGCCGTGAGGGTGTAGCTCGCGAGCTTCATGACCTTCTGGGCGTCCTCCTCGCGGCCGTTGTCCACCCCGTCCTTCACCCAGTGGACGCCGTCCAGGTACAGATCCACCCTGTAGGGGTCGAAGGCCGCCCCGCTCCTGCCCAGGGCGCAGAGGATCCTCCCCCAGTTGGCGTCCTCCCCGAAGAACGCCGTCTTGACCAGCGGGGAGCAGGCGACGGTGCGGGCGGCGGCCAGGGCCTGACCGGGGGTCTCGGCGCCCCTGACCGCGACCGTCACCGTCTTGGTGGCGCCCTCGGCGTCCTCCACGACGCTTCTGGCGAGGCTTTCCATGAGCCGGAAGAGGGCCTCCTCGAAGCGGTCCGCCCCGGGGCTGGCGGATGAGGCGAGCGGTGCCCCGCCCCCGGCGGAGGAGGAGAGGGCCAGGAGCGTGTCGTTGGTGGATGTGTCCCCGTCCACGGTTATCCGGTTGAAGGAGAGCTCGGCCGCCTTCCCGAGCACGCTCTTGAGGTAGCCGGATTCCGCGGGGACGTCCGTCAGGACGAAGGCCAGGAGGGTCGCCATGTCGGGGGCTATCATGCCGGCGCCCTTGACGCAGCCCCACAGGGTGAAGCGGCCCCGCGCGCCGAGATCCGTTTCGGTCCGGAAGGCCTTGGGCCTGGTGTCCGTGGTCAGTATCGCCCTGGAGAACCCGTCCAGGCCGTCCTCGGAGAGGCTCCCCGCCAGGGCCGGGAGCGCAGCGAGCATGGCGGGCATGTTCATCCGCTGGCCTATGATGCCGGTGGAGGCCAGGAGCACCCGGCCGGCCGGGACGCCCGCGAGCTTTCCCGCCGCTTCGGCCGAGGCGGCGCAGTCGGCCCGGCCCCGCTCCCCGGTCTGGGCGTTGGCCTGGCCTGCGTTGACCAGTATCGCCCGGGCGTCCGTCACCTGCCTGGACCAGACCACGGGGGCCGCAGCGCAGGTGTTGCGGGTGAAGACCCCGGCCGAGCCGCATGGCCTGTCCGCCACTATGAGGCCCAGATCCGGGCGGTCCCTGTAGCGCATGCCGGAGGCCGCCGAGGCGGCCCTGAAGCCGGGCACGGGGGAGCAGACGGGGACGGGCGTGTCGTTTTTGGTCATGGCGGGGCCTCCTGGGGGTATGGGGGGAAGGGCTTCCGGGGCGGCCGGCACGCGGGGCCGGCTCCGTGTACCTAAACGCATGATGATAGCACAGGCGGGGCCGGGCGCGGCGGGGAACAGGGTGCCGGGGAGGCGGGAACGAGGACACCTGTACGGCGGCCGCCCGGCGGTCACGCTCCCGGAATCCGGCGGTCCGGACTCTCCGCCTGCCGGGAAGCCCGGAAGGCCGGGAAAACCTGCGCCGCTTCCGGTCGAGCGGAGCCGATGAAGGGCTGCCGGCTGTGAACGCGGCCTTTGCGGGAGATGTGGGCGGACGGGGGAGCGGCGCGGGAGCGGAGAAAGCGGAGGCGGAGCCGGGAAGGGGGCCACCTTGCCCGGACGGGCGGGGCGGACGGGGAAGCTGAGGGGAGCCTGGAAGGAGGACACTTCGCCCGTAGGGAGGGGATCGAGCGGACGTGGAAGCGGGAGAGGAGTCGAGGGAAGGGGCACCCTTTCCCACACGGGAGGGAAGAGAGGGGAAGGACGGGAAAGCGGGGGCGGAGCCGGGAAGGGGGCCTTCTGGCTAGGACGGGAGGGGGAGGAGCGGGAAAGGACGGGGGAGCGTAGTGAAAATTTTTGCTGTTCTGGAGAATCAATCAAGCAGAGTGAAATCGAAGATATTAAATTTAATGGGTTCGCTCTGAAAAGGAAGGTATATTTGAAATTTTGTAGCATGATGGCGTATAATAAAAGGGTTTGAAGATCCAGTTGAGTCATGACCGGATGTCAAGCTCCTGCCTTTCGTCAGGCGATGCGTCCGGTCGGGTCTGGTTCTCCATGTGCCGGACGCGTCCGGCTTTCTGCAGCTGCCGAGTTGAATTGTTGTGGTAGTTTCAGAGTGGTATCGTTGTCATTGACTGGGAAGCTGGTTCCTCGATACCGACCGCGACGGGGGTGAGCCGGGCAAGATGCCTCATCAGAGACTCAGGTTCATAGACCTGTTTTC